>CAMWKY010000320.1 GCA_947174965.1 uncultured Ruminococcus sp.
AAGAAATACTTAATGAGTATAAATAAATATTATTAAATGAGGTAGTATCATGAATAATATCCTTACAGAAAAAGAATATCAAGCAGAGCTATTGACGATACTCCGTGACCAGAACGGCTACACTATCAGGAAAGCAACGGACTTTGACCGCCGTTTTGCTATTGACCGTGAAATGCTGTTTGGTTTCCTGAATGATACTCAGCCGGAAACAATGGAGAAACTCCGCCAGATACATAAGGACAGACTTGAAGATACGCTTGTATCGTTCATTAATGCGGAATGTACGAAGAAAAAAGGCAGTCTGCTTGAAGTTCTTCGTCATGGTGTTGAGCTTTCGGGAAATAAACTTGAACTGATGTACACAAAGCCTGCGACTACTTTTAATAAAGACCTTATGCGAAAGTATGAAAAAAATCGTTTTACAGTTATGGAAGAAGTGTGGGCTAATGATAAAGAGCGAATTGATGTGGTAATTTTCCTTAATGGATTTGCAATTATCACTTTGGAGCTGAAATGCAATTTTGCCGGACAGTCAGTTGATGATGCGATTTATCAGTATCGTACTGAACGTAATCCAATGTCCAGACTGTTTCTGTTCAAGGCAGGCGTACTGGTCAACTTTGCTATGGATTTGCGTGAAGTATATATGACAACAAAGCTTGACGGAGAGAAGACATTTTTTCTGCCGTTCAATCAGGGAAACGGCGAGGGTGTCAATGCAGGAGCAGGAAATCCGCCTTGTGAGGAGGATTATCCCGTTCATTATATGTGGGACGATATTCTCACAAAGGACACGATACTTGACCTTATCTCCAAATTCATCTTCATTCAGACCTCCGAAAAGGAAAATGAAAAGACGGGTAAGGTTGAGACGAAAGAAACTATCATCTTTCCTCGTTATCATCAGCTTGATGCCGTCCGTAAACTCCTTTCTGATGTCAGCGAAAATTTGACATCGTTGAATTATCTGATTCAGCATAGTGCAGGTTCAGGCAAGACTAATACTATCGCTTGGCTTGCATATCGTCTTGCAACGCTCCACGATGCAGAGAACAAGATTATTTTTGATAATGTTATCATAATGACAGACAGAGTTGTTGTTGACAGACAGCTTCAAAAGGCTGTTATGGGTATGGAGCATAAGTCTGGACTTATCCGTGTTATGGACGAAAAATGCAATTCTGCCGACCTTGCGATTGCTCTCAACGGCAATACAAAGATTATCGCTACTACGATTCAGAAATTCCCTTATATTGTTGACAACGTTCAGGGACTGAAAAACAAAAAGTTTACCGTAATCATTGATGAAGCACATTCTTCTACAGCTGGAAAGGATATGGCTGCTGTTACGCAATCCCTCGGAATGGGCGATGAACTATATCAGGATATGGAGGATGAAATTGCCGCTGAACTTGCAAGAAATGGTAAGCAAAGCAATGTATCTATGTTTGCTTTTACAGCAACTCCTAAACCGACAACGTTACAGCTTTTTGGCTCTGTCAACACAAAGGGACAGCGTGAAGCGTTTCATGTATATTCTATGAAGCAGGCTATTGAGGAAGGCTTTATCCTTGATGTTTTGCAGAATTACATTACCTACAAGACATTCTATCAGATAAATAAGGAAATTGAAGAAGATCCAAAAATGCAGACAGCAAGTGCAAAGCGGCAGATAGCACGCTTTGTTGAGCTGCACGAAACGAACATTGCCCAGCGTATTGAAGTGATCGTTGAGCATTTCCGTACTACGGTCATGCCGGAGCTTGGAGGTCAAGCTAAGGCAATGGTGATAACCGCTTCAAGACAGTCAGCCGTTAAATATTGTCAATCATTTGAGGATTATTGCAGTAAAAAGGGATATAGCGGTATTCGTGCGCTTGTGGCTTTTTCAGGTAAAGTCAAGCTCCTTGATGATGATACAGAATATACAGAGCCAGGTATCAATGGTATTTCCGAAGATCGTCTCACAAAAGAGTTCGACAAGGACGATTATCAAGTGCTTTTGGTTGCAAATAAGTATCAGACAGGTTTCGACCAGCCGAAACTTTGTGCAATGTACATTTTGAAGAAGCTCAAAGGAGTAAACGCTGTACAAACACTTTCTCGTTTGAACAGAATTTACCCTCCGTTTGAGAAAAAGACCTTTATCCTTGACTTTGTAAATACTTATGAGGATATAGTCGGTGCATTTGCTCCATATTACACTACAACTCTGCTGTCTAATTCAGTAACCCCGACAGCGATATATGACCTTGAAGCTCAGATTGATGCCTATGCGATCATTGATCCTGATGATGTGGATAAGGTCAATGAGATACTCTACAAAGAAAAAGTACAATCCGCTGATAAGAAAAGGATCAACTTCTGCCTTGATAAGTCGCAAAAGCTGATTGAGCATTACAGCATTGAGAAACAGCGTGAAATCGTGGTTACTCTCCGTCATTTTGTTCGTTTCTATGAGTTTATGATACAGGTATCTTGCTTTGAAGATACAGAGCTTCACAAGAAATACAATTATATCATTCTCCTGCTTTCTCACATCAATATCAAACACCCAGGCGGTGGTTTCAACCTTGACGGAAAGATAAGAGCTACTCAGTTTGTACAGAAAAAGCAGGACGAGCATACAAAGTCCGATATTGTTGCAAAGCCTATGGTAAAGCTTCCGTCGACAGAAAGTTTTGGATTGACTCCTGCAAAAGAAGAAAAACTTTCCGAAATCATTTCAGCCATAAATGCTCGGACAGGAAAAGCTTATGACAGCGATGTTGCATTTAAAGCTATGCTTCAAATCAGATATATTTTAATGAAGTCTGATAAGCTTAAAGCAAGTGCTAAGAATAATACTGTAAAGGACTTTGAATTTTCTTATTTTGATGATATTGACGATGCTTTGATTGAAGGACTGGAGCAGAATCAGGACTTCTTTTCTTTATTGCTTAATGATGATGAAATTAAACGTGAGGTTCTTGGTATCTTTACAGATGAAATTTATAATTCCTTGAAAAATGCAGCAGAAGAATAATTGAATTGAAT
>CAMWKY010000321.1 GCA_947174965.1 uncultured Ruminococcus sp.
CTATATAAGCAATTAAAAATTCGCTTTAAAGCGTTAAAGTATATATTGTGAAAGGATTGTATATTATAATGAAAGAAGTTTCTAAATTAATCGGTTACAGAGCTGATATAAAAGTTGTTGATGCAACTCTCCGTGATGGTGGTCTTGTAAATGATTTCAGATTTACAGATGATTTTGTAAAGGCACTTTATCTTGCAAATATCCGTGCTGGTGTTGATTACATGGAGCTTGGCTATAAGGGCGATAAGGCTATGTTTGATGTTGACAAGTTCGGACCTTGCAAGTTCTGTGATGATGACTATATCCGTTCAATTGTAGGTGAAAACAATACAGACCTCAAACTTGCTGTTATGGCTGATGTAGGAAGATGCGACTATAAAAATGACATTCATGACAGAAGTGAAAGTCCTGTTGATTTAATCCGTGTTGCTACATATCTCCACCAGATTCCAACTGCTGTAAGCATGATTGAAGATGCAAAAAGCAAGGGATATGAAGTAAGCTGTAATATCATGGCTATTTCAAATGCAAGGGAATCTGACATTCAGGCGGCACTTGATATTCTTGGAAAATCTCCTGTTGACGTTTTTTATATAGTTGACAGTTTCGGCTCACTTTATCCCGAACAGATTGCAAGAATTGTTGACATTTACAAGGAATACGCTAATAAATACGGCAAGAAACTTGGTATGCACGCACACAACAATATGCAGCTTGCTTTTGCAAATACTATTGAAGCAGTCGGCGACGGTGTAGACTGGCTTGACGCTACTTATGCAGGTATGGGCAGAGGAGCAGGCAACTGTGCTATGGAGCTTTTGCTTGGTTTCCTCAAAAATCCAAAGTATAATGTATACCCTGCAATCCAGTTCATTGAAAATTATGTTCCTGATGTCCGCAACGCCGGTGCAGTATGGGGCTATGATTTCCAGTACCTTATGACAGGTTTACTCAATCAGCACCCACGAACAGCTATTCAGTTTACAAAAGACGGCAGAAACGATTATTCAGAGTTTTATAAAGAAATTCTCGCTCAAGAATAAATGAAATTATCACATTTACTTTTGGAAGCTGTCTGTTTAACTGAAAATGAGAATCAAGCACTAAATTGTAGGTGTGGAGGTAATCAGTGCTTATCTTTACAATGTTTCTGCGATTCTGATAATAATTTGTCTGTTTGTGAGTTTTTAGGATTAAAAAAAGCAAGGGCAACCATTGCAGTAACTGACAAACAAGGTTATGTTGTGAATGCCAATGAATTTTTAGGAGATTTTTCGTTAAGTCCTGCTGAATATGAAATAAACGAAAAACAATGGGTTGAAAAATGTGCAGAAGTGATTGAAAATTTATAAAAATTTATCCCTCATGTTTTGGCATGAGGGATTTTTTTGTCAGTTCATATTTTTTGCCGTTTCAGCAAGCTGTACAAGTTCAATTACTCTTTCATTTTCGGTTGATTCTGCAATCTTTTCAGCATTTGATACTACATAATCAAAGCTTGAATTTCCCTTATACTCTGAATTTTTCAGGAGCATTGCAAACTCTGTAACGGCACTTGCAAGACACATTCTGTCGGACGGCTCATCATTATATAAATCCATGCCAAAAAGCTTGTTTTTATAGATGTCCTCATTTGTATCAACGTCTTTGTATGTTATAGAGAGCTTGCATATTTCTTTTCTTGCGTTTTCGTCTGTTGCTTCTTCTGTTGTCGGCTCTGCAAATTCAAGCGGTACACCGTGATATTTTCCTTCATCTTCCGTAAGCTGAATTTCATATAAAGCTGTAACGCTGTGACCTGCCCCGACTTCTCCTGCATCTTTTGTATTGTCGTAGAAATCTTCTGCATTCATAATTCTGTTATCATATCCGATAAGACGATAGCTTTTCACCTGTTTCGGATTGAACTCAACTTGTATCTTCATATCTTTTGCAATTGTATAAAGAGTACCTGTCATTTCCTCAACAAGAACACGTCTTGCTTCATCTACAGAATCAATATAGCTGAAATTTCCGTTGCCGTGGTCTGCAACAGCTTCTAAGCGTGCATCTTTATAGTTACCTGTTCCGAAACCAAGAACGGATAAATATATACCCTTGTCTCTTTTGGATTCAATAAGTTTTGTAAGTTCTTCCTCTGATGACAAGCCAACATTCAAATCACCGTCTGTTGCAAGAATTACACGGTTGTTTCCGTCCTCTATGAAATATTTTTCTGCAATTTCATAAGCTGTATTTATACCACCCTCACCGTTCGTACTTCCGTTTGCTTTTAGTGAATAAAGTGCATCAACGATAGTATCCTTATCTGAACCTTTTGCACCCTCAAGAACTGTTTCACTTGTACCTGCATAGGTTACAATTGAAATTCTGTCATATTCAGTAAGATTTTCCGCAAGCATACTGAAAGCCTGCTGTACAAGCGGTAACTTGTCATATGAGTTCATAGAGCCAGACGAATCAATCAGAAATACAAGATTTGACGGCGGAGTTTCTGATTTTTTCATTCTGTCGCCCTGCAAACCTATCATCATAAGCTTTGAATCAGCGTTCCACGCACAGTCGGTAATTTCAACATACTGTCCGAACTTTTCATCTTCCTGTGGGTCGTCATAGTTGTAGTCAAAATAATTGATAAATTCCTCAATGCGTACAGCATCTTCAGGAACTTTCATTCCGTCATTGATAAATCGTCTTGCATTGCTGTATGATGCAGTATCCACATCAGCAGAAAAAGTTGAAAGAGGTTCTGTTTCGGGATTCTTGAATCCTGATTCTGTAAACTTTCTGTATTCCTCATTTGACGGGTCATAATATTCACTTTCTGCATCTGCAAAATCTTCAGCATAGCTTGATTCTGCATTTTCATACATGATATAGTTATCATTTTGTGCTGTACTGCTGTATGAAGCCTCCATATCAGCACCGCATGATGTAAAAGTACCTGCAATCAACGGCAGAGCAAATGCCATAGCTAAAATTTTTCTTTTCATATATAACAACTCCCTTGTCTGTTTTATTT
>CAMWKY010000322.1 GCA_947174965.1 uncultured Ruminococcus sp.
TTCTATATGTTAGCAGCACAGATATTCGCTATTATCATATTTGTTGCAATGTTTCTTATGATTGTACTGGATAAGATAGAGCGTCATATCGTAACTCTTGGCTGTGGCTTGCTTACTCTGCTCATCGTTTTCGGAATCTGTATGAGAAGCGGCTCGGCAATTATCGGCACTCTTGCCATTGGTGACTTTATCAAGCCTGATTTCTGGTATCAGGTTACGGAAAGTGAAAGCAAGGGTATCAACTGGGCAACAATTGTATTTATTGCCGGCATGATGATTATGGTTGAGGGAATGGCAAAGGCTGGTTTTTTCCGCTGGCTCTGCATGAAAATAGCATTTCTTGTAAAATGCAGAACTATTCCTGTATTCATTACATTTATGCTTATGTCTGCTGTATTGTCAATGTTCATTGACAGTATAACCGTTATAATGTTCCTTGCGGCAGTAACAATTGAACTTGCACAGCTTCTGCATTTCAATCCCATACCAATGATTTTGTCAGAAATTTTCTGTGCAAATCTTGGTGGCTCGGCTACAATGTGCGGTGACCCGCCTAATATTATCGTCGGTACATCTATCGGCTTGTCATTCTTTGACTTCCTCACAAATACTGGCGTATGTGCAGGTATCTGCCTTATATTCACTATTGTATTTTTTTATTTTGCATTTAAAAAGGAACTTGCTCCGACAAGCAATGAACCTGTTGACATTTCAAAACTTCCTAAACCGTCAACAGCTATTACAAACAAAAAAGACTTCATTATCAGCAGTATCATCTTCGGACTTGCTGTAATTCTTCTTGTATCTCACTCCGCAACACATCTGACTGTTGCTACAATCGGAACAGTTATTGCCGTAATCACTCTTGTTGCAAATATAAAAGATGCAGGCGAACTTCTTAAAAAAGTGGATTATAAAACACTCCTGTTTTTCGTTGGTCTGTTTATCGTTGTAGGCGGACTTGAGGAAACTGGCATACTTAAATATATTGCAGACTTTATCGGCGATATAAGCAACGGAAATGCATACATAATGGTTGCAATTATCCTCTGGGTATCTGCAATTGCAAGTGCATTTGTTGATAATATCCCATTTGCTGCAACAATGGTTCCTGTTATTCAGAGCCTTTCTGCTACAACTGGCGTTCCGATTAACACTCTTGCATGGACTCTTTCACTCGGAACAGACATTGGCGGAAGTGCTACACCTATCGGAGCATCTGCAAACGTTGTCGGCACATCAGTTGCTGCAAAAAACGGCTACCCTGTAAGCTGGGGAAGATACTGTGCAAAGCTTGCTCCTGCAACTATAATTGTACTTCTTATTTCAACCGGATATATATTCATGAGATACTTAAATATATAGGGAGGATTTTCAAAATGTCACAGATTATTATTTCAGTCGGACGTGAGTTCGGCAGTGGCGGACGTGTTATTGCTGATGAGCTTGCAAAAAGATTCAGTCTTCCGATTTATGACCGTCATCTTATTACTGAAATTGCAGATAAAACAGGTATGACTGCTTCTGAAATTGAAGCACTTGACGAAGCACCAAAATCAAGACTTATTTCACGCCGTGTACGTGGATTCAGCAACTCAATTGAGGATAATATTGCTGAAATGCAGTTTGATTTTATCCGCAAAAAAGCAGAAAGCGGTGAATCATTTGTAGTTGTTGGAAGATGTGCAGAGTCAAAACTTTGTGATTTTGATTGTCTTATATCACTTTTTATCATAGGTGATATGGACGCAAAAATCAAGCGTGTTATGGAAGTATACGAAATGGAAAAAGCTGAAGCTATGGACTTTATTGCAAAAAAAGACAAGAAAAGAAAGCGTTATCATAACTATCATGTCGGCTTGCACTGGGGTGATTCAAGACTTTATGACCTCACTGTAAACAGCAGTAAACTTGGAATTGACAAAACAATTGATTTTCTTGAAAACTATATAAAAGCACGCATGAACTGATAAAAAAATACTTCTGATGCCATTTAAAGCATCAGAAGTTATTTTTTTACTCAATTGTTTAATTCTTAAGTCCACCGCCTGAATCAACAGCAGTTTCTTCTGCAATTGGCTTAAACTCACCGCAGGCACTTGCTTCAACAAAATCAAGTGCATTTGAATCAAAATAGAACCAGATACAGAAAGCAACGAGTCCGGTATTATTCTTTATATTGATTTTGAAATCAATTTCATCGCCCTGTTTGCAGGCAATATTGTCGCCATAGAATGTAAGTCCTGTTTCACCTGAAACATCAGCTTGCTGAATATCACCGTTATTTACTCTGATTATACCGTCAATAACCTTGCTCGGCTTTACGGAAACACCTGCAACATCTGAAAGGTCGGGGGAAATTCTTACTTTGTAGTCTCCGTCAGGAATACCCTCTTTTACCTTGAATTTAACGTTAAGCATATCGCCCTCAAACATGAAGTTTTCGTCTTTTGAAACATCAAGCCACATTGCGTATCTGCCGTCATTCTTTGATTTATAGTCAGAATTTGCTTTTGATTCTGTTGTAACTGCCTCTGTTGCCTTTGTAACAACTGTTGTAACTTTTACAGTTTCAGTAACAGGGTTATTGTTAGCATCTGTTTCCTTTGAGCCGTTTGCCTTTGTAACTTCAACAACTTCTGTAACAGTCTGTCCGCTGGAGTCTGTAACGTCCTGAACTTCTGTTTCTGTAGCTTTTGTTGTGTTCTCTTTTGCTGTTGTTGTTTCAACAGGGTCATCAGCATTAAGGTCTGCGCCTTCGTTGGCAATCTTATTTCCGTCACCTGCTTCACCTACAACAAGAGGATATTTCCTCAGAGATTCATCAATATCAACGTCCTGTGATGATGCACTGCTGTCTGATGTTGAACTGTTGTTGTTCGGCTTATCTCCGCATGATGCGAAAGTTGTCGCAGTAACACAAAGAACAGCAAAAACAGCTATAATCTTTTTCATAATATTTTTCATGGTTTCCATTATCCTTTCAAAAAATTTATCTTTAAC
>CAMWKY010000323.1 GCA_947174965.1 uncultured Ruminococcus sp.
GATTATACCACTAAGATGAACAAAATTAAAAATGTAGCAGAATTGGAGAGCTTTGTTCGAGACAAGCATATATTTAATATGTGGGATTAATAGTAGGAGTTTTGTTATGAATATATATAAGAACGGTGAACTGCTGCCAAAGTCTGATATTATTTATAAAGATGAGGATTTTTATGACATCTTTGGTATGTCAAACTTAAGAGGAAAATATGTGAAAACAGATAAAATCAATTTTTCTTTCTATTTCTCTATGCAAAAAGCATCACACGCTATTAAGGTGAAAGTATCGTTCAACGATGCTAAAATAAATGAGAGTGATTTCGGCGCATTGGAATTACACAGAGATTGGAAATTCACACCTGGAAGAAACGATAAAGATGTATCGAGTAAAGATATTCGAAATATGAAAGCGTTTTTTGTAAAATACAAAGTTTTATTTGCGGCAGTTTGGAACAGAGAAATATATGAGGGAGATGTTGTTGAAGTTTTCCGTAAGGGAATCACATTCTCTGAATTATTGAAGGAATTTAGCTTTTATGATGCATATGCAGAAAAAATGAACAAAATTCAAAATGTAGCAGAGTTAGAGAATTTCGTCAGAAAAAACAATATTTTTAATATGTTGGATTGAAAGGTTGGATATTTATGAAACGATATATATACGGTGGTATAAGACCGAATGATGGTGACTATGTATTTGACTACTTGTACAATTTGCCGGATGATATTATTGAACTTTCACCTCCTCAATTGTTCCGTTCGTCAATCAGAAACCATATCTATTGGTTTGGCTATATGTTTAAAGATTCCGTATCATCAAAGCAACGTACTGATTTTATCCATTACATCAAGGATATAGGTGATCATACTATATCCGACCATGAACTTACACAGTTTATTGAATTACCTCTTGGTGAACTGGATAAGAGGATCAGTATGTATGATTTGGATTGTTTTGTTTATCCTGTTTCAAAGAGAAGTAAGTTGGTTTCTAAGATGATTTCTGTTATTGGTGATTATACATCACACGAAACTAAAAGGACAAGCTTTGAGCTTGTAAAGAAAGCACCAACTGAAATTGACTTTGACTGGGAGTTGCTTGAAATGGATACTGCTGATGACATTAACAAGTACAATCAAATGAAAAGATATGCAGAAGAACACATTATTCCTGCTATCAGAGAACTTGACTACTTTTCTCTTGCTAAAAATGTTAAACCCAAATATAGGAAATACATTATGAATTATCTTGGTTTTTCTGATGATAGAGAACTTGAAAAATTCTCAAAGATGCAAGGCAGCAATATACTTGTCATAGATGACATAAATACTTCCGGTTCAACTCTCAATGAAATATTAAGAATTTTAAACAAGGTCAATCGTGACTGTAACATATATGTATATACACTTATAGGCAACTTCAAAACCGCATAGGAGGAGTTATGGAAAAATTCATACCATATGAAAAACTCAGCAAAAAAGAACAGAAACGGCTTGATTCTGCTAAACGCAGGGATTGGGGAGATTTAAACCCTGTTACAAGAACAGTTCCTGATAAAAAGAAATACAGCCGTAAAGACAAGCACAAAACCGAATATGGGGAGGACATATGATTACTCTGAACGGAAAATACAATACTGCAAAAATCTTCACTGATACAATTGAAAACAGCGCAGAGGGACAGATTCAAAAGCTCCTTGATATGGAGTTTATAAGTGACAGTCAGATCCGTATTATGCCTGATGTTCATGCAGGAGCAGGATGTACGATTGGTACAACTATGACAATTACAGATAAGGTAATACCAAATCTCGTAGGTGTAGACATAGGCTGCGGTATGCTCACGGTCAAGTTAAAGGATAAACGGATTGACTTACCAAAGCTTGATAGCTATATACACAACAATATCCCTGCCGGAATGCGTATCCGTCAGAATCCGCATAAATATCTTGGTGAAACAAGAATTGATGAACTGTACTGCCAAAAACAGGTTGATATAAGCAGAGGAATACTCAGTCTTGGAACACTCGGTGGTGGCAATCACTTCATAGAGATTGACAAAGATGATGATGGAAACCTATATCTTGTCATTCACACCGGAAGTCGTCACATTGGCTTGCAGACCTGTAACCGTTCACCAAAAAACACTTGAAAGTTCGTTGAAACGGGATTTCGTGGGTTATGGTGGGAAATAGAGGGATTGAATTATACTTTCTGGAAACTTTTTCGGGACTTAAAGGATTCAAGAGAACTTTTATAAATTTAATGATTTTGTATCTTTTTGGCAACGATTTCTATTATTGTCTTTGGAAAAATATTGTATTTCTTAGCAAGTTCTCTCTGGTCTTCTGAAAACTGTTCATGACTTTTAAGCCTTTCAATATCCAAAATGAATTGCTTCTAAAATGCAGTTTTAATATACATTAAAGACCTCTTAAATTGCTGTTTAAGAGGTTTTAAAATTATCATTTAGGAACTTTTTGAGTTCCTTATAAAGTTCCGGTTTATCGTCTGCCAATGCCAGATAGAACATCTCATTGAACTGACCTACACTGTTTTCAATCATTGTATTTGTCTTTGCATCAACATTTCTTTTGTAAGCGACTGCTCTTGTCAAAGCAACTGCATTTTTAGTCAATGTTTCAATATCTATTGCTTGTACCTGTTCATCTGAAAGATTGTTGATTTGTTCCAATAACCGACTGCATAAAAGTCTTGTAAGAGGTTCTGTAAAATCAACACTCTTGTATTTTTCAGTTTCTTCCATGATAGCACTGAAATTTTCCTGTGCCATTCTGAGAGTATGAAGCGATTCCATAAGATTTGAAGCGTATCTCTGTACTGCTGACTTTGATATGCTGTTTCCAGTACTCTTTATGTAGTCAACAATTTCATTGTATGTAAAATCAGCCTTTATCATTTCATCAACAGCTTCTTTAATATCCGAAGGCAGTTTTTCAATTGCATAATGCTTTCTCTTTTTCTTGCCCATAAT
>CAMWKY010000324.1 GCA_947174965.1 uncultured Ruminococcus sp.
ATCACCCTCATATATTATATCACTTTTCAATGGAATTTGCAATAGATGGTAGTATCAAAACGAAATCGGGGTTAAGGTTTTTTATTGCTGTTTCAAAAAATCTTCAAATTCACCTTTTTTCAAAGGTTTGGAATAATAATATCCCTGAATATAGTCACAGCCCAATGCTTTCAGGCGTTCAAGCTGACTTTTTGTTTCAACACCTTCCTGAATAGTACGCAGTTTCATCATGTTTGCAAGTTGCATTGCAAAATTCAGGACGCTTCGGTCTGAATCGGGATTATCCTTTTGTAATAAGCTTATATCAAGTTTAAGTATATCAATATTCATATCATTCAAAGTAGAAAGAGATGTGTAACCAGCACCAAAATCATCAAGTTCAACAACAAATCCGGCATTGTGCAGGATTTTTATATGCTTAACAACATCTTCGGCTTTTTCTGCATAGCTTGATTCCGTCACTTCAAGGTGAAACAAGGAGTGGTCAAGATGATACCAGTCCACAATCTGAATGATTCTGTTTGACAAATCGTGGGAATTGAAATCCTTTCTTGAAATGTTTACTGAAACAGGAACAAGATTAATACCCTTGTCTCTCCATTCAGCTAAATCCCTGCATACCTGCTCCCAGACGAATAAATCCATTGATGTAATAAAGCCGTTTTTTTCAAACAGTGGAATAAAAATACCAGGATTCATAAAACCTAATGTCGGGTGAATCCAGCGCACCAGAGCTTCCGCACCGCAGATTTTTTCAGACAAGATATTCATTTTAGGCTGATAATATACTTGAAACTGATTGTTTTCCAATGCACTTTTCATATTTTCCTCTATAATAAGTTCCTGATGAATTGCTTTTCCGAGATTGTCATCATAAATTGCGAGATTCTTGCCATACTGATGTTTTACGGACTGTACCGCCATATATGCACGGTCGCATGAAACAGAAATAGGCATATTGTGGTCTATATCAGCACACACGCCGAACTTCACTACAATACTAAAAACAGGAAGTTCATCTTTAGCCTGTTCGGGCAATTGAAAATTTTCCAGATATGTAAGTGCTGTTTCGTCCATATGCTGAACGATAGAAACAAAGCGGTCTGCACCATATCTTCCGCAAATGACATCATTTCCAGCCATAGACAGCATTTTACCGGTCTGAATCAGCAGTAAATCGCCTGTTTCCGTTCCGTAACGTGAATTGAAGTGTTTGAAGTTTACAAAATCCGACAAAACAATATCAAATTTCTGTTCGGGATTATTTCTTACAAGTTGTTCTGCGTGATAACAAAACGCTTCTCTTGTATATAAGCCTGTCAGTTTATCATATTCATTCATGTTCATATGTTTTATATCTCCTTTTATTGTAAGTTTTACTAATTATACCATATAACAGCAGAATTTTCAACCTGTTTTTCAAAAAATCTTTAAGATGAAACAGCTAAGGATTATTAAGGTCAGATGTTTATCCGACAGTTACAGCTAAAAAGTCAAAAATATTATGCTCATCATTGACGACGTAACATACTTCAGCACTGTGACAGAAAAGTAATTCTGAAAGAATAAAACGCTCTTTGAATACTGTTTGAACGGTATTTTAAGAGCGTTTTTTGTATTTTGTATGACAAGTTACAAATGCTTCGGTTCAAATCACTGCAAAATTTGAAATAGAGGTTAGTATAATTCACCAATCACTATTTAAATTTATCCTGCTTTCTCGCTTACCATTATTGATGCACGATTCTGAATATTTTCCACTGTTTTCTCAATTGTCTGTTCGCTATTGAAAAAAACATTTACCTCATCGGTTAATATCTTGTTCAAATCTGTATATACTGTTGTACTTATAGAATTTATACTGTTAATATACTCTGACAGCTGATTATATTCATCTTCCGAGAAGTACCCTATATCAACCATATTTCCCTGCATACTTACAATATTTTCACCTGTTCCGATTGAATTTTCAGCAGATTTTTCAAAAGATTTGTTATTTATAGGAAAACCAAGATTTACTTCTGATAAAATTTCATTCTGAACATCTTCAGAAATTATCAGCTTTATAAACTCCCATGCACCTTGCTGTACTTCTTCTGATGAAGCATAACACACAGAAAAAGCAAGAGGTGAAACCGTAATATACGCACCATTTCCACTGTCAGAAGGATAGCCGATAAGTGAACATTCTTCACCTTTGCTATAAATATTGATGAAATTCCACATAGCAGTATGAAAACTCTCAAATGAATCAAAATACCCATTCTGTACAAATAAAGGCACTTCAAAATCTGTATTATCATATTCAGAAATATTTTCGAACTGGTTACAGAAGTCAAGAATTTTTATAAATTCGGGACAATCAAAATCTGCTGTTCCATTTTTATAATCTACATAAGAACCTAAATTAGTTCTTAATAATGTACGAAAAACGTGTACTTTGTCATGAGTTAAACTGAATGTAGCATTCTGCGGAGCATTATTGTAACATTCTATCAGTTCATCTGCTGTCCAACTCTGTCTGTCACCCACGTATTTTTTTGCTCCTAAAAGCGTTTCAATTGAGTAAAATGTTGGCATACTATATAAATTTCCGTTAGTTTTACAGAGTGACAGAATATGCTCATTAAGTTCTGATTTTTCAGAATCATGGTCGTTTTCAATGAAAAAATCAAGATTAACAAAAGCCTCCTGATTTTGCATTATTTCATAATTGCCGAAATTGGCAAAACTTGAGCCATATACTAAATCAACTACTCCGCCTTTTATAATATCCTGAGTAAGTTGCATATCAGCCAGAGCATAACCCATAACGGCATCATCTGCCGTTTCATTTATATACTCACGATAATCTTTCATATTAATGCAATATCCGTTATCGTCTTCATTGAACTGGTTGACATATTTTTGAAAACAGTTATTAATACCGCCATATACTGCTAATGTTATAACTGTATCTTCTACTTGTTCTGTCTGAGAA
>CAMWKY010000325.1 GCA_947174965.1 uncultured Ruminococcus sp.
TTCTTGATATGTGTGCCGACCATATTATATCAATAAATAAGTGTAATATTGAACTGCAAAAGGGAAACTACTCGAATTGGCAGCGAAATAAAGATATGCAGGACAGATTTGAACTTGCTCAGAATGAAAAGCTGAAAAAGGATATTAAACGTCTTGAATCATCTGCAAGACGCACTGCCGAGTGGTCTGATAAGGCTGAAAGAGCGAAGATAGGATTTGACCCTGTAAAAGTCGAAAAAAGTATATCCCGTCGTCCGCATGAGGCGGCTAAAGCTAAAAAAATAATGTCACGTTCCACATCGATTTCAGAACGTCGAGAAAAGGCTGTCAAGGAAAAAGAAAAGCTGCTTCATAACATTGAGCAAAGTGCTGAACTGAAACTCCACCCCCTCAGATTTCATACAAGCAGACTTGTTCAGCTTGAAAATATATCACTCAGATATGGTAAAAAAATTGTCTGTGAAAATGTAAATCTTATTGTGAATCAGAGTGAACGTATTGCGGTCACAGGAAAAAACGGCTGCGGAAAATCCAGTATACTGAAACTGATTTGCGGTGAGGATATTGACTATACAGGACAGCTTGTCAAAAACGGACAATTAAAAATTTCATATGTTCCGCAAAAAACAGACCATTTACATGGCGGTCTTATGAATTATGCCGAAACCATTGGTATTGATACAAGCTTGTTTTTTGCTGTACTCAGAAAGCTTGATTTTTCCCGTGAAATGTTTGAACATAATATTGAGAATTTCAGTGCGGGGCAGAAAAAGAAAGTCATGATTGCAGGAAGTCTGTGTGAATCGGCACATCTCTATATCTGGGACGAACCATTGAATTTTATTGATATTATTTCACGTATTCAAATTGAAAAGCTGATTCTTGAAAGTTCAGCATCTATGATTTTTGTGGAACATGATTCGGCTTTTGTAAAAAATGTGGCTGAAAAAAGTATAGTGATTGAATAGTACCAAAGAAATAAAAGCTGAAAACAAATGCAGATTTATAAATCTCCACTTGTTTTCAGTTGCTTTTTTATTTTCTTTCAAGACGTTTCAGGACAAATCCTGCAACAAGACCTGTAAATGCTCCTGCGATACAGCCTGAAACTATCAGAATCGGATAATAAGCCAGTACTGAAAAACTGTGCATCATAACAACAGCGGTTATAATCTGTCCTGTATTATGGAATACTGCGCCGAAAATACTGCATAGCCAGATATATTTTTGAGGAATTATTTTTTTCAGCAGAAGCATTCCTGCAAGGCACATCAAAGCACCTGAAAGACTGTAAATAAGTGCTGAAAAATTACTGCTGAACACTGCTCCCAGAAATACTCTTGTCAGCACCATAAGCAGAACTTCTTTTCCGCTGAATCTGTAGACTGCATATACTGTAAATATATTTGCAAGTCCCAGTTTTACGCCCTCAACGGGAGAGAGATTCGGAAGTCTCATTTCAATAATAAAAACTATTAGTGCAGTTGCAGTGAGCAATGATAGTTCTGTAAGTCGTTTAGTATTCATCATTGTATTTAATCACCAGCTTATGCGGAAGGCAGACTATCGGCACATCACCTGAAAGAAATCCCATGTTTACGCACGTTTTGTCTGGACAGTCGGCATCTGAAATCCTGATTTTTCCGTCCGAAATTTCTATAATATTATATCCGTCGTTGTTATCCTCTATTCTGATTTTCTGATTTTCAGTAGTGTTCAGATTCAGAGTGTACAGAACTTTGTTATCCTGTACTATTGATATATATTCATTGTCTTTTTTCTGAAAAAGTATCAGTGATAAAATAAGTGCAGAAATAAATATAAAAACGATTACTGCAATACATATTTTTACACTTTTAGTCAACGGAAATCACCTCCAAAGGCATATCACTCATATTTTTCAGATTGTCTTTGATTCCGTCTGTGCATATTATTCTGCCGTCATCTGTAACAAGAATCATATCAAATCCACCGTTTTTCCTCCAGTATTCCTGCGCCTTTTCAGTACCTGCAATAAAAAGTGCTGTTGAAAGAGCGTCGCACATTATACCGCTGTTTCCTATTATCGTAACAGATACAAGTCCGTTGTCAGCGGGATAACCGTCCGACTTGTCAATTATGTGCCAGTAATTTCTGCCGTCATCACCTGTAAAATATCGCTCATAGTTTCCGGAAGTTATAACTGCTTTTTCATCTATGGAGATGACACACATACTTGTATCAGGCGTAAACGGATTTGCTACAGATACATTCCATTGCGAACCGTCGGGCTTCAGTCCGAGAGACTGGACATTTCCTCCGAGACTTATTATAGCCGATTCAACACCGTTTTTCTTCAGTTCAGCGATAACTTTATCACCTGTATAACCCTTTGCAACTGCTCCTAAATCAATCATATAGCTTTCGGGAACTGAAACATTGTTGCTGTTCAGTTGAATATTGGAATAATCAACATTTTTGAGAAGTTCAGCAAGTGTTTCATCATTTGGAATTTTATAATCCTGTGTAGTGAATCCCCATTCTTTCAACACAGGATATATCGTTATATCAAGAGTACCTGTAATGTCGCCGTATTCAATTGCAGATGCAATAATTTCAGCTGTATCGTCCGATACCTGCACTGGTTTTCCGTCTGAATTATTAATTTTCCATACATCACTTTCTTCTGAATTTACAGCAAAAAGCGATTCAAGTTCAGTTATTATTTCAGTTGCATTATCAAGAGCATCTACAGCGTTATCACCATATGCAGTAAGGCTCATATATGTATCCATTTCAAAAACATCTCGCTGTACTTTAGTTGAATTATCAGTTTTTTCGCCACAGCCTGTCAGAATTATCAGCAGACATGATGTGAGTGCTGAAAATTTTTTAAACCTCATCATAATCTCTCCTTTCTGTAATATTATATCATTATTTAATTATTTTTGCAATAATTATTTTACGGTCGTAAAACAAAG
>CAMWKY010000326.1 GCA_947174965.1 uncultured Ruminococcus sp.
ACGGAAATACGTCATATGATTGCTGATTTTATATACACAGCAAACTTTGACTTTACTTTTCGATTTAAATATATTAAATGGAAATTAAAACATCAGCTTACTGCTTCTATCTGTCATTGGAACTCTCGCTTTTTACAACTGTAATACTAGCTAATGTTATTTTGTATTTGCTAGCAAAAAAGCATGGCATATACTACATTGACACAGTATGTGAACTAACCATAAGAGATGTAAAGGAAACGGAAATTATAATATTCAATGATGTGATAGAATCATACAGATACAGAAAAGAACCATTACGATTTTACTTGCAGGCTTTTTCTTTCACACACCCGATGATGCGTTATTTAGCTTTTTACCATGTGTTTGAATTTTTTTTGGGAATATTCAGAAGCAAAGAGCAATCAAAATTATAAATAATGAACTACAAAATGAATCGTGGAAAAACGATACAGATCATAGAAAAAAGATATATAAGAAGATAAACGAGATTTGTTTAAGAAGAGCCGAAGTAGACCAGCTACATGATTGTTTTGAAAGCTTTTTGTCAGAAGACAAAATCTCATCTTTATTTGATAGAATTGATACATTGCAATAAGGAAACGAGGTCTACTATTCTGAAAACAAAGTTTTCTTTGCGACTGCTGAAGAAACGCGCATTGCAAGAAATCAGACAAGATCAAACAAAAAAACAGGATATGAGATTACAATAGACAGAATAATGCTTAGGATATATAAAACGAGGAACTATTTCGTCCATAGTAAAGACGATAATAATAAAGGTTTATATCGCTATGAACCATTTGAACACGATTCATATATTGAGCGAGAACTGCCATTAATTCAAGCCATCGCCGAAGTCTTTTTGGAGACCAACCGTCAAAGCCGTAATTATAACACACTGTTTTAATTATGAATTCTGTACAGGTGCAGAAGTGGTATTGCTCAAATTCAAAGCACGATAATCTGGTTATAAAACTGCGAGTAAGGACATCCGAATACCGATTGAGGTTGAGTTGTTACTTTACACCTGAGATCATCGAAACAGTCCGTGACCAGTACGTGATTGTGGAGTGCGGCGACGAGTGGTATTAAGCAAACCACATGATCTTCTTGTCAAATCTGCCCGAACACTGTGAACGAATTCTTAATTCTCTCCTATTCCCCTTGCTATGTATGAAAACTTATGGTTTAATGGTATAGATAACCGCATAAGATATCATATATCAGTAAGGGAGATAGTAGAAATGAAAATCATCCTGTTCACAGCTGTGTTCATCATAGAGGTTTACCCTTAGTTACCAAAATGGAAGAAATTCCGGTGCAGAAAGCAGAGCTCTGTCAAAACATCTACATCTAAACGAACGTCTCATCCGCACAGGTACTCACATCGGGTTCTTCGCAGTCCTTATATTTCTCGCTTTATTCATATCACCATGGATAAGTATAGCAATCATTTTGTGGGCAATCATAGACGAAGCCACGAAATCGCTGCTGAAGAACGCGCGACATTTCAGCATTAAAGATGTTGGATGGAATTTTGTTGGTGTGGTTGCTGGTGTAATTGTGTGGTGGTTTGTGACACTGTGATAAACTGTAAAAGTTTCAATTGCTAAAGTGATAATCATAAGATAACCGTAATTATATAGCGGCTGTGGAAAGAGGTGAATTCTCTACCACAGCCGCTATTTTTATACCGTTTTCGGTGGCAATTGTGTCCGCTGAAATTTTGCCAAATTATGCGTCACCAAGCAAATCCTTGATCTGTTCTTCGGTATAACCCTTTTTTCGCATTGTGTCAGCGATTTCGATATCTCTGTCTGCTCTACCCTTTGTTTCCACCTCACATCTCGCACTACCCAGTGCACTTGCCTCGTCATGCAGTCGTTTCTCACGGTAGAACGCTTTCTGCCGTACTTTTTCATCTTCATTGAGCTTTCGGAGTTTTACAATTACGTCAGACATTATATTTTTCACCTACTGCAAATCTAATTTTTGCAAACCAATTTTATAAACCTGTTTTGTATTTAAATTCTATAGTTGTCATATTGGCTCTTTTTGCGCATTTTCAATAGAAAGGACGCCATCTCTTACAAGATCGGCAAGAGTGTTAATAACGCCTTCTCTTCTCGCTCTCCCAAGTGCACTTGCCTCGTCATGCAGTCGTTTCTCACGGTAGAATGCCTCCTGCCGTACTCGCTCGTCTGTATTGAGCTTTCGGAGCATCACGATGGTCTGCTGTACTTCCGGAATACTTGTATTCTGCTGAATTGCCATAAGATCGCCCTCCGTTTCCGCATTAATAAGATTCAGCCAATCTTCCATACGCTTATTCTTTTTAAAGTTTCCAAGCTTTTTCAATTCAAAGAAATGAATCGCAAATTTATCTGTGAGAACATCATGTCGTTCGCTTTCCATCACCTTGAAATGAGAATGATAATCCTCGCATTTGAAAAGTTCAAAATTGATGATATTGATGCATATTGTTTGCTTGAGCTTTTCGTACTCATCTCCGGCTTTCAGTTCCTTGCTGTAGAGCTTGGACCAGTAAAAAAGCGTTCTTTTCTTGAAATCTTCCTCTTTGTTGACCTACATTTCAATGTTCACAATTCTGCCGTCCACATCGAGCTTCAAATCCAGCCTGCTGAATTTCTGATCAAAGAATTTCGGAGTAAGTTCTACATTGTTAATATAAATACTCCTGATGCTGCTGCGTGGTATTTCAAGCAGGTCAGAGATAAATGTTGCAATAATATCCTTATTCTTTTCGTCACCAAAAACTCGCTTGAATATCACATCAAGCTTCAGCATGACGATTTTTTCTGCTCTATCCATGTGGATCACGCTCCTTACTATTTATAGTATACCATGTTTAGAGTGGAATTGCAAGGGGTGTAGAAGTAATTTTAACGTGAGTTCGATGAAAAAAATATAGAAAAAACCGCCGAAATCTGTTATAA
>CAMWKY010000327.1 GCA_947174965.1 uncultured Ruminococcus sp.
CTTATGTACTTTAAAAGCACATCTGAAAATTATGTAATTGATATTACATATCAAGGATATGAGTTACTTTCTACAGTTCGAGATGAAAAATTTTTAAGAAATATAAAAGTAGGGATAGACGGATTGCCAAATTCCACAATAAAAGCGTTTCTGAAGATGTTTCTTCATTAATTCATACCTTTTTTTACTTTAACAATACGTTCAAGTGTTTCAACAGGCATTTGAGAGGTATATTCAGCTTTCCGAAATTCTTTCTCGAAAGCTATATCGACTATCTCTTTCAGATATTCCCATTCTTTGAAAGTAAGTCCATCAAGTTTTACAGTTTTTTCATATATAAGTTCATAGTTTAGTTTGCCGTTTTCCATTTTTACACCTGCTTTCAAAGTGATACAAATTTGTTTAAAAAGTGGTCGGGACTGTCGGAGTCGAACCAACACCTGCACGTCCCTGATGACGTGCCGCTTAACCGTTTATTATATCCCGATATTTCGGACTGGAAAAGGTAGCACTAAACCGTCCGAAAAATGAAAAGACAAGAACCACAAACGAAAGGAATTGTGGCAAATGGTCGGAACCGTCAGAGTTACACTGACCTGAACTGCTGTCCCGATAATGTATCAGAAAATATTATGATTGCGGAAGTTGGATTTGAACCAACGCCTTCGGTATATAAAACTGACGAACTGCCAACTATTCTATTCCGTCATATCGCTGAAACCACTTGAATCGCCAAAAACAAGGGCTTCAGCAAAAAGAAAGCTATGACACTTCCACACTCTTATCCCTTATCAATACAAGAGTGTAAAATTATTATACCTCATTATTTTCAGATTGTCAATACAAAATCGTATTTTTTTCAGATTTTATGAACTATTATGAGTTTAAAGGAGCAATTTTATGTACACTGCACAATTTACAATAGGCAGGATTCAAAAACTTATCAAACTAAAAGGATTAGTGCAAAAAAAAGTTTTATCGGATTGTGGTATTAGTGAAAACACATTGAAACGTATGTCTGATAATAAAGGAATGGCTTCCTTTAGTCTTGCAAAAATTGCTGATTATCTTGATGTATCAGTTGACTATCTTTTAGGCAGAACGGATGACCCTAATACCAAAGGTATCTCTAACATTATAAAGATTAAGGGTGATAACGCACATGATATCAGCAATATAAATCTTGGAAAAGCTTCAACAGAAGATATTGACGAAGTGGTGGAAATGCTTAAAAGCCTTACACTTGTACAACGTTCTGAAGCTATTCTTATGATTAGTAAAATGAAAGATAAAAAAGAGTAACATGAAAAAACTCAAAAAAGGCAATAAAAAAATCCGGTATCATAAAGATACCGAATTTAAGACTATTTTCCGTCAAGTTGTACTGTGCCAAACACTAAAATTTCTACATCAATCCCTGACGCCTGAGCGATAATTCTGAAATCATCATAGCTGAATTTCTTCCACGGCTCTTTCATTCTGGTTGTCCACGTTGAAGGTGTTATGCCAATAGCATTACATAATGTGATACGTCCGAGAACCTTTTGACATAACATCAGATTGGAACGTAATCGTCTGTGGTCGTCTTTTATTGTGTTTAAGGTCATAGCTTTTTTCCTTTCTTTATTTTTTTATCTATTATATCATATTTTTTTACGACTGTCAAGTTCGATCAGAAAATAATGAGGTGTTTTTTGAAAGAAGTGATATAATGGCAACTGCAAAAGAACTGCCGTCCGGCTCTTGGAGAGTACGAGTTTATGACAAAGAAACAGGTAAATATATTTCATTCACATCTGAACTTAAAGGCAAAGCTGGCAAAAACGAGGCTGAACTTATGGCTAAGGAGTGGCAAGTCAACAGAAAACAGACACAAAAGAAACACACAGGAAACAAAACTGTACACCTGTGTGTTGAAGAGTACATTAAAAGCAAAGAGAACCTTTTGTCTCCGTCATCTATAAGAGGTTATTACATCATACTTAGAAATGCTCTCGGCGACTTCGGAACTCAAAAAATTGGTACTATTACTGAAAAAGATTTACAGTGTTGGATTAACGAGAATGTCACTAAATATTCTCCCAAGTCTGTTAAAAACCAGTATGGATTAGTATCCGCAGCACTCAAGCAAAATCATATACATCTCGATTTTGATACTATCAGACTTCCTCGTCTGCAAAAAGCAGAAAAAAGGATTCCAACAGAAGAGGAGATTTCAAAAATACTCCACTTAGTTGAGAATACATCTATTGAGTTGGCTGTTACGATTGCTATAACACTTGGATTACGTCAATCAGAAATAGCAGCTCTTAAATGGTCGGACTACAATGGTGTAACTTTGAAAATTCATGCTGCTAAAGTTCCTGATAAAAATAATCAGTACATTATCAAAAACACCACAAAGTCAGAGGCAAGCACAAGAGAAATTGAAGTTGACACACTTTTAAAGAAACGTCTTGACCGTGCTGAACGTACAAGCGAGTTCATTTCTCCGTTGTTGCCAGAGTCTGTTTTAAAAAGATTCAACAATATCTGTACTCAGAATGGTTTACCTCGTTTCACAATGCACGCTCAGAGACACGGCAATGCCTCAATGATGCTTGCAAAAGGTGTGCCTGATAAATATGCTATGAAACGTCTTGGACAGTCATCTCCGAATATGATAAAAGACGTGTATCAGCATTTGTATGCAAGCAAAGAAAAGGAAGTCGCTCAAACAGTCTCTGATGCCTTTTCAGAGATATATGACACAAAATATGACACGGACAGCAAAAAATAGCGGTAAATATTTCTAAAATCACAAAAAGCAGAGAGTTCGAATCCCTCCCTGTCCGCTAAATATAGCCGTTTGTAAGATTTCTTGCAAACGGCTTTTTTATGTTAAATATCCAATACGACATTTACTACGACACTTGTACCGTTTTTTATATAATAAATATCATTGCAATAAAGC
>CAMWKY010000328.1 GCA_947174965.1 uncultured Ruminococcus sp.
GCAGAAATGTTAAGTCGGGTCTACTTTTTCAATTACAGTTTACGAGCGATGAACTGTAATTTTTTGTGATGCAGAAAATCAGTCGCTCTCTGATATTTTTCGGAGAGTATTTTTATTTTTGAAAGGAATTTTTAACTATGGAAGAAAAAAAGAATAACAAAAAGCTGATTATAATCATAGTCGGCATCTTGCTTTTAATTGGATTATGTACAGGATTATTTTTCCTCTACAAAAATACCCGTGAAAATGCTGTTGAGGGTGAAAAATCAATAATTATACAGATTAATTCTGAACGTGACAGCTATTCATTTGAGGAGAGTTATTCAACCAGTGAAGAATATCTTGGAACTTTTCTCGATTCAGAAGGTCTTATAGGATTTACAGAAAGTCAGTATGGACGCTATATAACATCTGTACAGGGATATGAGGCAAAAGATGATGAGCAGTCATGGTGGTGCATTTCAGTAAACGGAGAATCAGCAATGACCGGTGTTGACGAGATTGTGATAAATGACGGAGATACATACTCACTTGAACTCAAAATCGGCTACTAAAAAAATAAGTGTTGAGCAACTTACCCGAATCGCTCTCATGGGTGCATTAATCTATGCTTCACAAGTTGCACTGGCAGGGCTACCAAATATTGAATTAGTAACTCTGCTTATTGTCATATTCACAAAACATCTCGGCAAAGAGGGTACACTTGCGTGCTTTGTATATGTAATGCTTACATCAATTATATGGGGTTTCAATATATGGTGGTTTACATATCTTGTAGTTTTTCCGCTGTTTTCCCTTTTTGTATATAAAATCAGAAAAATAGATAATTGGATTATATGGGCAATTATAAACGGCTCATTTGGTTTATGTTTTGGTGCTATATTTGCGATACCGTATATTTTTGTATCACCCATGTATGCATTTAACTGGTGGCTTAACGGCATACCATACGACATAACACACTGTATCGGCAATTTCTCAATAGCCCTTGTACTTGGAAAACCGCTTGACAAATCAATGTCAAGAATAGTGAAATACATCAAAAAATAAAGGAGAATCAGAAAAAACGATTCTCCTTTTTGTTGTATTGTTATATATTTCACGCAGTTTTAACTTTTTTTTCGGGAATTTCAATAAGTTTAGCCTTATACAATGCAAATCCTACCGCACCTGCAACAATAGTTGCAACAACCATTTCAGAAACAGCATTTATTGAAATAGCTCCAATAATATAAGCAAGCGCATTCTGTTCACCCATGTATTTTTCTACAAAATCAGCATTATTGCCAAAGAAAATAACCAATGCACTCATAAAGAACACGGTATTGAGAAAAGCTGCAAAGAATCCCGTAACAAAACATGATACTTTTTCATTTGTGATTTTTGTTGCCAGTCTGAAAAGCCAGCCCACGCAGAAACCGTCAAGAACTCTTGGTATAAAACGCTGTAAGAATGTAAGTGCAGGATTTATATCAAATGTAAACATACCCATAGGGCTTGTTCCGAGAATACCCATACACTGCAAAAAACTACAGATACCAAATACTCCGCCTATAACAGCACCGCCGACAGGTCCAAGAGCAATAGCAGCAATCGCAACAGGAATTACATTGAGAGTAATTGTCAATCCATTAATCGGAATAACAATGTTGGAAAGCACTACAACAAGAGCCGTAAGCAATCCAAGCAAAGCCAGTTGCTTTGTGTTTGTTTTTTTGTTCATATTAAATTTTTCCTCCTTGTTATTATTCCTCATGGCGAGGATACAATACAACAGGAATATAATACCACATTTTTCACAGTCTGTCAAGTCTTTTTTCTTTTTTCTCTCAATTTTCTGAAAAAATCTTTCAGTATATCAGAACATTCATGCTCCATTATACCGCTATATACGGTTGGTTTGTGATTATAGGGCAGTGCAAATATATTCTGTACTGATTCGGCAGACCCTGATTTCTTATCAAATGCACCAAAATACACGTCGTCTATACGTGAATTTATAATAGCACCACAACACATAGGGCAAGGCTCAAGCGTGATATATATTGCGCAGTCGGGAAGTCGCCAGCCTTTAAGATTTTCACAAGCCTGATTTATTGCAAGGATTTCTGCATGAGCAAGAGCATTTCTGCCTGATTCACGCTTGTTTCTGCCCTCCCCTATTATCTCGCCTGTTGACTTCCTCACAACAACTGCCCCTACAGGCACTTCACCTTCTGTTGCTGAAAGTTCGGCAAGTTCTAACGCACGTTTCATATACTTATCCATTAAAATACCGCCTTAATCAATGCACATACAACGCAAAGAGCAGCTACCGCTGAAAACGGAAATGTTTTAACTGAAAAAATAAATCTTCTGCTGTAATGAAGTTCTGATTTATATTTTGCAATTCCCCGCTTTTTCTTTTTTGCAGTATATATCCAGTATGCAGTCAGACCTGCTCCGCCTATAATAAATATGAATATCATGAAAATATTTCTTGTTAATGGCATTTTTTCTGACGGGTCAACCTCAATTACTGTCAATGCAAGGTTATATATCTTATATATAATCACAACACAAACAGAAGTAAAAATACTTCCGCTTGCAATCATACCATAAGAAGCAACAAGCGATATTAAAATTACAGTAAGCATTGTATTAAAGTTCTGTGTAAGAAGTCCTGCAATAATTGATGTTATAATAATAGCAAAAGGGTCGCCGAATTGTCTTAGAACTGCAAACATAGCACCACGAAAAAACATTTCTGACAAAACCGACATGACTATAATATCAAAAATTGTGTACACCAGAAATTCAGTTTGTCCCCATATAGATACATCTGTTTCAATATTTTTGAAAAACTCATATATTTCTTTTGTTTCACTTGAATAAACGTTTGGCAGACTTGATATTGTGCATACAATAAGAGCCATTGAAATTGCGCCGATAAGTGCCATAGGATTATTC
>CAMWKY010000329.1 GCA_947174965.1 uncultured Ruminococcus sp.
CATAAAGCGGATTGTAATTCATGAAATCCAGACCACGTATGGCAGGAACTTTTCATGTCAGTTTTTCAAGAAATTCATTCTCCCACTCATAATTATCCTTATGACCTCCGCCGTAGATTTCCTGCTGACCTGAAATTGTGTGCTTGCCGTAAACGCTTTTGAGATACTTCATAAGAGACTTTGTTTCAGCTGTTGCCTTTGCATCACAAAGTACATCAGTAGCAAGAGAGTAGTCTTTTTTATCGGCAACTTTAACTGTAACCGTATCTATAGCCATATAGCCGTATTTATTAAGGAAAGATATAGTATTTTTGCCTTTATTAAGACGTACAACACCGAAATCAACATCAGTCCATTTATCATAATATGGTACTTGCTTTATGTATTCTGTGCCGTTTACTGCCATGGTCTGCTGTCTCTGGTCTTTATCAAGAATCTGCGCACATCTTACATTAACCTGATACATTGCGTCCTCCGGAACAGTAACTTCAAAGCTAAGTTCTCCACCAGTAAGATAAGCAAAGCCCTCGCCTGAATAATCGGGTATCTGATTTTCATAAATCGATGTCCAGAGTTCTGCACCCTCCAAATCTTCGCCCTCAATAGTATAAGGGAAAGACGTAAGCTTATCATCTGCCGCCATAACAGGTGCAACGCAAGGCATGGAAATTGCTGTTACAGCTACAGCAGAAAATGCAGTAAATAATTTTTTAACTAAATTTTTCATCTTAATCACCCTCATCTAAAAATTAAATGATTGTTTTTATGGATTTATTCAATTGTTGCTTTTCTGATAATCTGCGGAGTCAACGGTTTGTCGTTGTAGTCTGTATCAACTGATGCAATTTCGTCTACAACGTCCATACCATCAATCACCTTGCCAAATGCTGCATACTGTCCATCAAGATAAGGTGCATCATCATGCATGATAAAGAACTGTGAGCCTGCGGAATCGGGAGCAGAAGCACGAGCCATTGAAAGAACTCCTCTTGTGTGCTTAAGGTCATTTTTTACGCCGTTTGCAGAAAATTCACCCTTGATATGCCAACCCGGACCGCCAGTGCCTGTTCCGTTCGGACAACCGCCCTGAATCATAAATCCGCTGATAACTCTGTGAAATGTAAGACCGTCATAAAATCCGTTTTTCACAAGCTTTTCAAAGTTTTCGCATGAAATAGGTGCAATTTCGGGATAAAGTTCAATTTTTATCTTCTTTCCGTTTTCCATTTCAATTACTACCATTTGTTTATCCTCCGTTTATTCAATTACTATAGCAAAACCGGGTGGAAGTGTCGGTATCGGATTTCCCTCATCATCATACTTATTGTGATTGAATCCGCCGATTGAATGAGGGTCATTCAAGCTTTCCTGATATTGCTCAAAAGGTGAAAGAGTTGTAGTTTCCATTGGTGTATCGTCTGTTGTCTGCGTTGTCGTTTCAATTATATCAGTTGAAACAGGATTGCCGAAAACGTCAGTTTCAACAGTGAATACAGTTGTAACAGTATTACCGAAAACATCGGTTTCAAAATTTTCTGCGGTTGTAACAGGATTTCCAAAAACATCAGTTTCAATAATTGTTGTTTCTGTTGTAACTTCGGTTGCTGGTATAGTTGCTGTAGTTATAATGGGATTACCAAAAATATCGTATTCAGGCGGTTGAGTATGTACAGGTTCTGTCCTTATGTTTATATCAATTGACGAATCGTTCTTTGATTTCTTGTTTTTTTTCAGTCCGCTTACATCAGGTTCACCCATACAGCCTTTGCCGATTAAAATTATACTAAGTGTTACAATTACACCAATCAACCATGCAGTTGCGCTGTTTTTATCCATAGCTTACTCCTTTCACCATTATAATTTTAATTATACAACCTTTTTATTGCATTGTCAAGCATTTTTTAGAAGTCCGAATAATATTGTAAAAATCACTGTTGTAACAATTGCTGAAATTATGACAACAGCAATGATATTGAAAGATTTTTTTCGTCTGTAACCGACATTTTCTATATATCTGTCTATTTCACGATTCGAAATTTCATCGGGGAGTATGCTTACACCTGATTTAAGATAAAACACAACTTTTTCAAAGTAAATGCTGTCGGGATTTTTCACTTCTATAATCTGTTTGTTTACACCTTTAACCATAAAATCAGTCCTCCGAAAATTATTTTCATGGTTATTATTGGCTGAACTTCACTTTTTATTCCGCATATAGTGAAAAAGATACTGTTGAGCTATGCCAGTGTTGGAAAATTTCGGAAAGCCATTCGGATAGTATTCTTCAAGCACACGCTTTATCCATACATCAACAGGAAAAGCCTCTGTACGATACATACCAAAAAGAAGTACACAATCAGCAACCTTGTTTCCTACTCCTTTTATAATTTTGAGTGCGTTTCTTGCGTCATTTATGGGCATCTCTGCAATCTCCGCAAGATTAACTGTTCCGTTATTAACCTGCTCCACGGCATCACATATATACTTATCACGGAATCCGCAACGGAGATATTGCAGATTTTCGGGAGTTATTCCCCTCATCTGTTCAAGCTTTGGAAAACCGCCGTAATTATTGCAGAGACGGTCAATAATGCCCTTTATTCGTGGTATGTTGTTATTCTGCGAAAGAATAAAGCTTATGAGACATTCCCAGCTGTCCTGACGGAGAAGTCTTATTCCGCCTGCAAACTTACAAGCTTCGGCTAGTGTCTTATCTTGTGAGAACTCTTTTTTCAGTTCACTGTAATCTGTTTCAAAGTCAAAGTAATTCACCCATTTTTCAAGAAAATCACTCTCTGTTGTATCATGAAAAATAAATTCGCCGTCTGCAACTTCTGATATTGTGAGACCGTTATCAAGAAAACTGCCTGTATATGTGCATCTGTAGTCACTCTGAATCTTTTTCCAGCGGAAAGCCTGTCCGCAGTCAAGCGTGTCATCAAGAC
>CAMWKY010000330.1 GCA_947174965.1 uncultured Ruminococcus sp.
TATGCAGTTCATTGAAAAATTATATCACTATAAAATATATTTTGCAATAGTTTACACGATATTTTGTAGCATTACACAAATGCAAACAGTTATTTTTGGTAATTATTGAGATATTCACTTGCAAGATAAAGTGAACCGCAGATAACAACAATGCCGTTATTTTCAAGTGCAAGAGTTTTCGCCTTTTCAACTGCAACGGAAAGAGAGTGACATACCTCGTTAAACGCACATTCTCCTGCGATTTCTGCAATTTTTTCAGCAGGTACAGCATTTGGTGCAAAATCGTCAACCGTAAACATATTTCTGGAATACCGTGCTATTGAATATACTCCGAACTCATAATCTTTTGTATCAACCATTCCCATGATAGTATATATATTTTTATGCTCATCAACTGCATAATTCCGCAGTATCAACTCAAGATTTTCGATTCCTTCCGAATTGTGACCGCCGTCAACGATAACAGGAGGATTTCCGTCTATATACTGACATCTTGCCTTTACCTGTGTAGTTTCTATGGATTTTCTTATTGCTTCATCTGTAACCCATATATATTTTTTTCGGAGATATTCGCAGACTTCAATAGCAGTCACGGCATTTACAGGCTGACAGAATCCAAGCATAGCTGTTTTGTATTCCTCCCCTTTATATCGGAATGGATTTCCGTCTTTATCCATTTTAAAATACTTGAAATTACGCCATTCAGGCATTATAAATTCCGCATTTTTTTCCTTAGCTGTATTTTTAACAATTTTAACAATATTATTTTTATTATTTCTTGACAGCACAACTGCTGAACCCTCTTTTATTATTCCTGCTTTCTGCTGTGCAATTTTTTTTACTGTATCACCTAAAATAGCGGTGTGGTCGAGTGAAATTGAAGTAATAACCGATACCAACGGAGGCGGTATAACGTTTGTGCAGTCGAGAAGTCCGCCTATACCACATTCAAGCACAACAACATCACACTTTTCACGTTCAAACCATAAAAGTGCGATTGCCATTGTTATTTCAAACTGCGAATATGGTTGATTGTCAATTCTTTCTTTGATAAATTCACATATCTCACACAATGACTGCTCATCAATTTCAATGCCGTTTATACGGATTCTGTCGGTGTAGTGCAGTACAAAAGGAGACGTAAACTGTCCGGCTTTGTAACCCGAATACATCAGCGCATTTGAAATATACTCCACAACAGAGCCTTTTCCGTTAGTCCCTGCTACATGGACGAATTTCAGCTTTTTTTCGGGATTTCCGATAATCCGCATTAAATTTTCCGCACGTGACAAATCCGTGACAGGTTTTCCCGATTTGCTGTAGGAATTAATAAACTCCATACACTCATTAAAACTCATCATATCAATATGCACTCTCCTGTAGTTCAGCTTTTGCAACTGCATCAACAAGTGTCATGCCCTTGAAATCCTGCGCATTGAAATATCTGCCCGATTTTTTATCGTCCACAAATGCACCTACAAGCAGTCCGGGAATGGCTGTTTCAGGCTCAAAAAACGCATTCTCACCGCCCATATCAGTCTTGCACCATGCAGGATTTGAAAGACTTATTATAACATCTGTATCATGGTAAGTATAAGCCAAATCCATTGTTACTTTATCAAGTGCAGATTTACTTGCGGAATACGGTGCTTGCTGTGGCTCATGGTTTATATCGCTTGATGTGTTTATGATTCTGCCGAAACCATGTTTAAGCATTTTTGGTAAAAAGTGATAACAAATTATCATGGGTGCAATTGTGTTTATCCTGAAACTTGTTTCAAATTCAGAAACAGGAGTATCAAAAATCCCACTTCTGTATTTTGTCTGCAATCCTGCATTGTTGAAAATCACATCAACCTGTACGCTCATACCGTCAATTTCAGCAAGCATTTTTTCAAGCTGTACCATATCATCAAGTTCTGCACCTATGGTATATGCCTGTACGCCCTTTTCCGTAACTTCAGCAAGAATTTTATTGCAATGTTCCTTTGTTCTGCCGTGAAGTATCAGATTACAGCCCTGCTCCGCCATTGCAAGTGCGATAAGTCTGCCAAGACCTCTGCTTGCACCTGTAATCAGCACCCATTTTCCCTTTAAATCTACCATAACAGCTCCTTAATATTCATAATCAATACACGCTCTGTCAGTCTTTATTTCAGCAATAAATGCACCAAATTCCTTGTGTGCAGGATGAACCTGATACGCATTCAGGTCATCAATTGAATCAAAGTCGCATATAAGTGCAATTGTGTAGTTGCTTTGTGGTGCATCAGCGGAATTTATCACAACTTCACCTTTTTTTAGTTCAGAAACATTCTCAATAACCTTATTAAAACGTTCTTTAGCTTCTTCCGCCTTGCTTATATCATTAAGCTTGAACATTACTATATGTTTAATCATTTTATCTACCTCATTATAAGAAAAATCCTATATATGTTCTGCTTTTGATTGCCTTGTCAATCATGCTTATCAACATTTTTATTTCATTCCTGCATCTGAATTTATTCAGTTTTTCAATGAGTTCATCATAATCAAAATAAAGATACTGATACATAATCCATTCGTCCTCAAATGTGTCTATGAAAACATTGAACTTTTTATTCAGATACTCAAATACTCCGCAGTCCCATAATGCCTGAAATTCATCTTTCGACAAATTCCATTTATAAACATTTGCCGTTTCATCTCCGTACCAGTCAGCTTTCATATCCTCAACAGTTTTCAGGACATATATAAATTGTCTGTGCATTAAAGTCACTCTTTCACCTTGCCTATATCATTAAGTTTGAACATTACTATATGTTAAATCATTTTACATTTTCCTTTTTATGAATTGTAACTTCCACAAAAATAATAAAGTAGTTATCTTCAGTAAAAACAAAAACGTTTTTTGATGGACTACTGAACCTATAATCACCATAGTTATCAAAATTAAATTTCAATGG
>CAMWKY010000331.1 GCA_947174965.1 uncultured Ruminococcus sp.
GGTATGCCCGTGACTGTTCAAAGAAAAGCCGTGCCGTGTTCAAAGCAAAAGGTCAATCGGGAAAACATCTTTGTCCGCCAATTTATGGCTACAAGAAGTCCGATGCTGACAAGAATTTATGGATAGTCGATAAAGTTACTGCGGAAGTTATCCGCAAGATTTTCAGACTTTGCATTGACGGCTACGGACCGACGCAGATTGCTCGTATTCTCACGGAACAAGGCATTCCTACACCAACGACTTATGCTCTGTCGCAGGGCAGGGATAACGGTAGACACAATGCTAAAATGCACCGTTGGGGTACGCAGACAATTTGTCATATTCTTGAAAGGCTTGAATACTGCGGACATACGGTAAATTTCAGAACGTATATGAAGTCCTACAAAGTACATAAAATCATCTATAATCCGCAGGACGAATAGCTAATTTTTGAGAATACTCACATCACTTTGGAACTGAAATGCAATTTTGCTGGACAGCCAACCGATGATGCGATTTATCAGTATTGTATTGAATGTGATCCGAAGTCCAGATTGTTTCTTTTTAAGGCAGGCGTACTGGTCACCTTTGCTATAGACTTGCACGAAGTGTATATGACACGGAAATCAATTTTCAAAAACTTAATAAGAATGGTATAATAAAAATATGAAAAATAACGGAATAACAGAATATTTTGAAAAAGTAGAATTATACGAAGAATACGACGGCTATTTTTGTAGTGTGGCAGACGTAATAACAATAGTGATTTTAGGAAGTATCTGTGGATTAAAAAATGTAAAACAGATACACCAGTGGACAGCGAATGACAGAGTAAGCGAGTTTTTGAAGGAGAAATTCGGAATCAGTCACGTGCCGTGCTATTATTGGATATTATGTCTTTTACACCTTATTAAGCCAGAATCACTCAACTGCTGTTTTGCGGATTGGGTGTATTTGTTTATACCCGAAAAATCAAAGAATATGACGATTTTTCTTGACGGAAAAACGATATGCTCAACAATAAAAATTGAGAATATAGAAAGTCCGCTGCACATCATCAGTGCCCAGATATGTGAAATGGGACTGATGCTTGCACAGCGTTGTACTGATGATAAGAGCAATGAAATACATGCGATACAGAATCTTCTGAAAGAACTGAATATCAAATGACATATCATAGTTGCAGATGTCTTGAATTGCCAGAAAGAAACAGCAGAGATTATTGTGAAACAAAAAGCGGATTATCTGCTGTGTGTGAAAGATAACCAACCGAATCTGAAAAAGGATATTGAAGATTTTATTCATGATATGTCGCTGCAAAACACTATGCAGTCGGTATCAAAAAGCGAAAAAAATCGTGGTAGAATAGAAAAACGAACTGCTTTTGTGACTGCGGATATACAATGGCTTGAACAGCGAAAAGAATGGAAAAATCTGAAATGCATAGGAGCAATTCATACTGAATTTACTACGAAAAAAGGGACTTCAAGCGAATGGCACTACTATATTTCCAGCCGACAGCTTACAACAGAAGAATTGCTGCATCATGCAAGAATGGAATGGTTTGTTGAATCAATGCACTGGCTTCTTGATGTTCATTTTGAAGAGGATTGGTGTAGGATTGAGAGCAAAGCTGTTCAGCAATGTCTGAATATGTTTCGTAAAGTAGCTATCAACCTTATCAAGCGATTCAAATCTTCTAATAATTCCAAACACGCTATTTCTCATCTTATGTTTGAATGTTTACTGGATTATAACATGATTTTAAGGGCTCTTAATAAAATTTGATTTCCGTGTCGGTGATACAGCAAGTATTGACAGCACCTACACCATCACTCACGTTGATACACGCACCGTTAATTTCTGGAAAGGTGATGAGGTTGTGACTTCTGCTTACTCTGTAACCGACAACTTCTACAAATACTACAGATTATCAAAGTCAGATGTTTATCCGACAGCTACAGCTAAAAAATCCAAAAATATCACGCTTACCATTGACGGCGTGACATATTTAGGAATAATTACTGAAAAATAATTCCAGAACAACATTAAAACGCTCTTTGAATACTGTTTAAACGGTATTTTAAGAGCGTTTTTTTGGTTTCGGGCGATAGTCTCAACTTTAAGTATTTTTTACTGTCTGTAAATTTTTTCTTCATTTTTTTTGTATTTTGCGTGACAAGTTACACTATCATGAAGAGGGGCTGCTGGCGGAATTTACCGCAGAAGAAAGATACAGGCAGCGTATTGTGAAGGTTAAGTCTTTACTGGATGCTTTCTTCACGTGGCTTGATACTTTACAGGTCAGCGGAAAGAACAAACTTGTGGATGCAGTGCAATACGCACGGAATGAAAAGCAATACCCCTATACGTTTTTAGAGGACGGATTAGTCTATGGCGTTGCTTGGATTCTATTATACACCAGAGTATTTCCTAATGAAAGTCGTACAGGATTTGACGCTTACCCGGAAAATCCGTCATCTTCATATATCTAAATGAGATTCCAGCCTTGCTGTTTACTGACATATTATGTCAGTATCTTCTTCTGATTTTTTATTGAGAGGGATTCGCCCGAACGCATATCTTCCTACGATAAACGGACATGAATTCCTACATTGTAATCTGACTGCTTTATCATAAAAACTCCTTTCATCAAATCAGCCATATTCAGTATATATTAATTATAGCGCAGAAGTTCGAATATGGCAAGACTTTTTTCAAAAAAATTACTTTTTTTCGGTTTCTTCAAACGCTTTTCTGAAAGCGAGTTCAAACAGCACTTTGTCAACATCTTTTCTGCCGACGAAGTGATTTGTGACAGCGTAAAGTCTGCCGTCAATTTCATAAATGTTACTTTGAACAGGGCAGTCCTTATATTGTCTGTTCATCTCCCGCATTGTTCTGTTTTTCATAGCTTCATTTTTTCCTTTCGGAACGGCTTTGCTTTCTCTTTTTTCTT
>CAMWKY010000332.1 GCA_947174965.1 uncultured Ruminococcus sp.
CCTTTAAAATTTGTGCAAAAAGTAGAATCTCAAAAAATACTGATTTTTTTGTCAGGATTCAACCCTCTGATTTGTTATTATTTATTGAACAGAGAAGTTTTAAATTTTCTCGTTTAATATGATACAGTCAGGGGGGTGATTTGATTGGTTAAAAAGTTTACATCTTTTCTTTGTGCAGTTGTTCTTTCTACATCTTTCGCTGTTGGAAATTTTGCATCAGCCACTGTAATTCTGCCTGATTCTCCAGCGTATTCATATACACGTGAATGCAGTTCAGATTTATCAATATCAGGCACAACGGCAACCTGTAAAAGTTCTGCTACTGGTTACTATAATACAACAACTGAAATCAGTGTACAGCAGTACTTACAGAAGAAAAATTCTTCAAATAAGTGGGAAGATGTATGCAGTTGGCACGATACTATCTACAACTATAGTGGTTCGGTTACAAACAAAGAATCGTCATTGTCAAGCGGTACATATCGTTCTAAAAACAGTGTTTACTGTTTATGCTGGAACTGCATCAGAAACAATATATGCTTACAGCAACGAAAAGACAATCTGAAAATTACGGCAATTGTTCTTCCGGCTCTATATTTCAAGCAATAGTATTGATTATACCTTTTACAATTATTGTTTTTACGGGTCGGATTTACAAATGCTATAAAAAAGGAGGAAAAAGCATGAAAATTAACAAAAAGATTAACCAAATTATTGCGGGTTCACTCAGCTTAGTTATGGTTTCATCAATGACATCAATTTTTCCAACATTTGCAGAAGCAACTGAAAGTGCAGACTTCATATATGATAATTACTCTGTTACATATAATGTTACACATTCATGGGGCAATACAGAAGCTGTAACTATTATACTGACGAATACGGGAGATGAAGTCATTGAAAACTGGATGATGTATTTTGACCCCAACGGTGAGATACAGTATATAAATAATGCAGAACAGAAAACAACATCTGATGGCATAACTTATTTTAAAAATGGTGGTTATAATGCTGATATTGCTCCGAGTGCATCTGTATTATTTACTTATGCAGTAAATGATTGTGAAGCTGTTCCGACTGACTTTATACTTTGTCAGACACGAAAAATTATCGAATCAGATTATACAGTATCATTGCAGGTAAATGAGTCGTGGGGCGAAAATAATGAATATTTCAATGGAAATATAATCATTCAGAATAATTCAGAAAAACCGCTTGAAGACTGGGAACTTACATTTGATACCAATTTCACAATTACTGAAATAACAGGTAGCTGGTCAGGCACAATGACCGCACTTGAACCATACAGCTATATGCTGAAAGGTTCATATACAAATGTAATTGCTCCGAATACAAGTGTAAATTTAGGCTTTTCCGGAGTAAGAAACGGTACATCTGAAATTGTGAATTATTCCATGACGGAAGTCGCTGCAAATGAGGAGTTAATAAATTTTCTGTATCTGAGTAGTTTCGGAAACTGGCAAAATATGCCTGATACGGACGGTGACGGACTTCCTGATAAATTTGAAATATTTATTGGTACTGACCCCGATACTCAGGATTCAGACGGTGACAATCTGCCTGATGGATATGAACTCATGATACTTGGCTCTGACCCGACAGATGCATATTCTTTGGACAGTATATTTTCGGATGGTGAATATGACAGTGACAATGATGGTTTAAGCAACTACAATGAATATCTTCTTGGAACAAATCCATTAAATATTGATTCAGATTATGACAATTTGTCTGACGGAGATGAGGTTAATATCTATAGCACTGACCCAACAAATCCAGATACTGACAGTGATACGCTGTTTGACGGAGATGAAATTGCTCTTGGTCTTAATCCGCTTTTTCCTGACAGTAACGGAAATGGTATTCCTGATAATGAAGAAAAATTCAATCAGAGTCTCAATTACACTGAAAGTGATATAGATGCTCCTGTTAAGTCTGTTGATATATCATTTGATGGAACAGGTTATATCAACAGTAATACAGAAATTGTTCCTGCTGATACTGATATTTATGCTTCCAGTCTTGTGGGAATTATCGGAAAACCATTCAGCTTTGAATCAACTTCCGATTTTGAAAGTGCCAATATAAGTTTTGAGATTGATACTGATTCTTTAGGGATTGATACACTCAGCGGACTTGGAATTGTTTGGTATGACAAGGATTTTCAGCAGTTCCGACTTCTTGAAAGTTCATATAATGATAATACAGATATAATAACCGCAGAAGTTCCACATTTCAGCATTTATTGTGTTGTTAACAGAAGTGAATGGCTTGAACCACAGACGGGTTATTATTTTGAGGCATCTGATGACACAACAGACCTTGATGATGACAAGTTGCCTGATTGCTATGAATCATCAAATAAAGAAAATCCTGAAAATCTGTTCCGATTATCAAACGGTACAACTTATTTTTCACTTATCGGAAATAAAGATAGTGACAATGACGGTCGTGATGACGGAGAAGAAATTGTACTTTGTACTATAGGTGACGTTGACGGAAACGGAATTATTGAAACTACTGATGCAACACTTTTACAGAATCATATTGACGATTTATGCAAACTTTCAGATAGTAAATTCACAAGTGCAGACTGCAACTGTGACGGAAAAATTGACAAAAAAGATATTGATTTTCTTAATAAATATCTTAACAATGAATCCGTACCCGTTCTTTCAGGTAAGGGAGATATAAACGGAGACGGCGTTGTTACAATAGCTGATGCTTTGATTCTGAGAGATTTTCTTCTTGGAGTATCAAAATCATATCAAATTAAACTTGATAATGCAGATTTTAATGATGATGAAAGAGTAGATGTTTTTGACTTCATATCAATGAGACAGCTTATAACTCAGGGTGATGTGAGCCTTGTAGGTTATAGTTACTTCTACTGTTTCTCAGACCCTATGGATTCT
>CAMWKY010000333.1 GCA_947174965.1 uncultured Ruminococcus sp.
ATTTATGATTGCACCGCCATATCACTCGGCGGTATTTGTTTGTGGAATGCCACACCTTTGAACCATAAAAGTTTCCGCAGTCACCGCATACGATTCTCGCGGCAAAAATACTCTTGCTGTTGTACTGTTTCCCTATTGATTTTCTACGCAGAAATTTAGCCTGCACCAGTTCAAATTCATCTGGAGAAATAATTGCCTCATGGCTGTTTTCAATATAGTACTGAGGGATTTCTCCCTCATTGATTTTTCTTTTCTTAGTGAGAAAATCAACAGTAAACTGCTTTTGCAAAAGTGCTGAACCCTTATATTTTTCATTGGTCAGAATGCTTTCAATAGTTGATGACTGCCATTTTGTCTTTCCACCGGGAGTGGGAATTCCCTTGTCAGTCAAAATTTTTGCTATTCTATACGGCGTCATGCCATTTATAAAACTGCGGTATATCAGTCTTATAATCTCGGCTTCCTCCGGCACAATTTCCGGCAGACCGTTCTCTCCTCTTTTGTAACCAAGAAAATGTTTGTAAGGCAGTGATACTTTACCGTCAGCAAATCGCTTTCGCTGTCCCCATGTGACATTTTCAGAGATAGAACGTGACTCCTCTTGTGCTAAACTTGACATAATCGTTATGAGCAACTCTCCTTTGGAATCCAGAGTGTAAATATTTTCCTTTTCAAAGTAGACCTCTATCCCCTTTTCTTTCAGCTTATGGACAGTGGTAAGAGAATCCACGGTGTTTCGGGCGAAACGGCTCACGCTCTTAGTCACAATAAGATCAATTTTTCCCGAAAGTGCATCCGAAATCATGCGGTTAAAAGCATCTCGATGCTTTGTATTTGTTGCACTGATTCCTTCGTCAGCGTATAATCCGGCGTATTCCCATGCCGGATTTTTTTGTATGTAGTTTGTGTAATAATCCACCTGCGCCTCATAGGAAGTGAGCTGTTCCTCGCTGTCTGTAGAAACTCTCGCATAAGCTGCAACTCTGCGTTTTCTGGTACTTGTTTTCGGAAGATGCGTCACCATATTCATGGTCGGCGGAATGATTCTTACAGCTCTTTCGGACATGATCTTCTCCTCCTTGTATCTAATCCAGCTTTTGTTCGCATTTCCTCTGTCCAACTTTCAGAGCGTGAACGGTCTTTCCATTGTTTTGAAATTTCATGTCCGTCACTGAAAACAAAGATCAGTTCATTCGGTGCAGGAATAAGAATTTTCTCAATCTGCTGTTCAAAAATATTCTCATTAAATTTGAGAATTTCAAGCACCTCACAGCACACACTGATCAGCGTATTTTCGGGAACTTGTTTTACAGTAGGACAGTATTTTTTACCCTTTGTGTTGTATGTAGCACAAATCCAGACAATGCCGGTTGCCGTTGTTTTTCTGCGATAATTTTTACCGCGGCACTTGCACTGAATTTTGCCCGTAAATGGATAAACATTGGTCGTTGAATTATACGGAGTAAAGTTTTCTCTCTGTTTCTGTAATCGCTTTTGAACAGCATTAAAAGTCGATTTTTCAACAATTGCCGGATGAGATTCGTCAACAATGTATTTCTGTAGTTGCCCTGCATTCGTCATTTTCCGCTTGGTGATGTGATTCTCAGAATAGAATTTCTGCAAAATCATTGTACCTGCGTATTTCTCATTTTTCAGAATACGCAGTACACTTTCAGGACTCCACTGATTGCTGTTTTTCGTTAAATTTCCTTGCTCATTCAACATATTTGCAATTGCAAGTTTCCCCATTCCTGATAGATAACTGTTGAAAATCAATCTGACGATTTCAGCCTCATCAGGTATTATTTCAAGACTGCCATCAGATGGCCGCCGATAGCCAAGCATAACGATCCCACCAATCTTTCCTTGTTCAAAATCTCTGCGAATCTGCCACTTTTTATTTTCACTGGCAGAGTAACTCTCTTCTTGTGCATATGACGCAAGAATGGATAACATCAGCTCCCCGTCTGAAGAAAGACTGTGAATATTCTGTTCTTCAAAATATACATCAACACCTAAATCTTTCAGTTCACGCACTGTTTCCAGAAGCGTGACGGTGTTTCGTGCAAATCTCGAAATTGACTTTGTAATAATCAAATTCAGATTTCCTGCACGACACTCCGCAAGCATTTTTTGAAAGTTTTCACGGCTGTCCTTTGTTCCTGTCAAGGCTTCATCGGCATATACTCCGCAGTAAAGCCAACCACGATGATTCTGAATCAAATCGCTGTAATAACTGACCTGTGCAGACAATGAATGAAGCATTGCATCTTTACCGTTTGAAACTCGTGCATATGCCGCTACACGCTTTAATTTCGGCTGTTTTGGCATAGGAAACTGAACTTTTTATATCAATCGTTCCATGATATCCTCTCCTTTCGTGATGACATATTACCTCTTATCTGCCGAACAGTCAAGGAATATACTACACAAATTCAAGCCATATTTTTCGGCAATAATTGTATTCATTTTTTGGTACTCTTGCTCTGAAACAATGCCTGACTGTACCCACTTTTCCAGAATACAAATCATCATTTTATACATCATAATATTGTGATATTTTTCTTTCTGCACTGCGATTCCTCCGATTTGTATTTTCCATAACAGACACGAGAGCAATATTTGCGGTTTGCGGATACATAGGCGTAAAAAACATTTTCACATATTGGACAAACAATGCTCTGCCCGGATTTTCTATGCAGCTTTTCAGGATGCCCGTTCCACCATTTCATACGGCATTTATCAGAACAGAATTTTTTCTGTTTACGATGCAATGTTTGTTTTACTTCCACCCCACACTGCTTACAGAAATGTTTCTCGGAAACAGTTTTTTTCCGTCCTCCCAACTGGTTTCGTTGACAATATGATTTTACGGTATTTACAACGTGAGTTCGACAGAAAAAATCAGTCAAGTAGGCATAAAAAGCCCTTTGG
>CAMWKY010000334.1 GCA_947174965.1 uncultured Ruminococcus sp.
ATTGTATATTGTTTGCGTCTGAAATGCTGGTAGAGTTTCTGAAAGAGAAATTACATAAGATGCCCATGAAGATACTTTCTTAGTATAATAAACACAATTGCAATTATGATTACAGATAACAGAATCAACAGATATTTATCCGAAAAATCTCCTCCGCTGTACATAGAAAACAGGTAGCAGATACCCAGTTTATCTTTCAAGCCGATATTTGTGGCATAGTATACCATAGAAGCCATATATCCTGCCGAAACACTGCTACTTAGTCCGGCAACAGAAAATCCGATTGTCCCAAGAAAAAGAGATGATGCAAGACTGCCGATAAAATGCTTCCATGTCACATCACATTCACAATATTTCATAACAAGTACGAATATTCCTGTAATCAGTATAACTGCTAAAACGGAGTACATTACACGTATTGCACAAACAAGCAGATAATCTGTTTTTTTGGAGCGTATAACATCACGGATTTCATGATTTTGTTCAGGCAGAAAGATAGGAGTAAGCAGAATTGTGCCGACAAATGACAGTAGCATTTCAAGCGGTTGTGCAGATGCTCTTGCATCAAGTGAACTGATACTGAATACAACTGGTGTAAGAACAGCAACAGCGACTGCAAGTACAAAGTGTATCAGGAAATTATGCTTTAGATTTACGGACAATATTTTTGCGAATGACATTTAAACCACCCTTTCTTTTTTCAGAATAAATCCATGTTGTAAATACCATAATGGTAATTGCAAGAATTGTATAAAAAATTCTGCTGAATGAAAAATTATTGAAACTTTCCATAAAAACACTTCTGTAATAAAGCGAGTTATGACGGCATACAAGCGTAAATCTGCCTATACTTCCTGTTAATCCGCCTGATACGCTCATAACGCTTGCAAACCAAAGTAATCCCTGCATAAATACAGCTATTAACTGTGATGAAATTTCAGTGATAGCCATTCCTAATGCTGTGGAGAACAGAATATTCGGCAGAAGCCAGCAAACTGACATTTTCGGTATAGCAAAAAAGTCTGTACTGCTTTGCGAATAAACTCTTGAAACACTGAGTGATGCTGTAAATGCAAGTACAATAACAGGAACTGCAAGAGTTATGACGAGTGCTGAAAATCTTGTGAATATCAGTTTTGCAGATGAAATTTTTCTTGAATAAATCAGATGTTCCATGCGTGATTTTCTGTCTGCATTAGCAAGTGCCGCAGCAACAAATGCAGGAAGTATTGAGACAATAATTCCTATATAATCGCAGAAAAGTCTTGCGTAAGCACCTGTTACCTTGTCTTTTTCGATAATGTCGTTGTAGTCCGCCAGAGCATCTTCATAAGTTCTTGGCACACGTGAAAAAGTGCCAACAATATAGTCGTCAGAATAATCAGAACCCCCGCCGATTATCTTATCCGCTTTACGCATCAATTCACGAAAATGCTCATATGTCATGGTATCGGGAATATTGATTTCAGGTATATTGGGTTTTTCTACTACAGGAATATATCCGCCGTTTCCGTCGGGTATCATAGTCATTCCGCCCTCGTCAAAATCAGTATAATCATCAAGTTCCTGTTTTGAAATACCCGTGATTTCTGTAATTATTTCTGCAATCTGTGCTGATTTCTTTTCGGAAAGCTGTACTTTTTTATAAAATCCAATCGGATATGCAGTATAATATCCTCTGAGATATTCAGTTACAAGTCCGTCTGTGGCGGCAGGCATAAGGATTTCGGGTACTTCCTTTGCAATAGTTCCATAGTCTGTAAACTCCGGAGCAGGCTGAGGAATTTTTTCCTTTGTATCAGGGACGAACTGTGTGAAATAAAATCCGACTACAGCAACAAGATATATCAGAAAAGTAAGTGAAAACAGAATCTTTTTGCACTCCTTGAAAAACAGCATTATTCCTCACCTCCATACACGTCACAACCGTTTTGATATAAGCAGTATATATAAGCGTCCTCGCAGTTCGGCTCATCAGTATGAATGCCCTGCAAATTAGGGATATTATCAGAAATTATGCGGACTGTATTGTATTCGCCCTGAATAAGCATACCCGTGACAATATAGTCTTTTTTAATCTGCGGAAGATATTTTTTAGGCACATTGACAGTAAAAACTTTTCCCCTTGCGTTGCTGATAAGTTTCGAAACAGTACCCTGCCACAAGATTTTTCCGTCATTCATGATAGCAATATCTTCGCATGAAGCCTCAATATCACCAACAATATGTGTTGAAAGAATTACAATTCTTTCGTCAGCTTCGTTCGTAAGAAGATTGCGGAAACGTATACGTTCTTCGGGGTCAAGACCTGCTGTTGGCTCGTCCACTATAAGCACTTTCGGATTGTGCAGAAGTGCCTGTGCAATACCAAGACGACGTTTCATTCCGCCTGAAAGTGCCTTGACTTTCTTGTGCTGATGTTCCATGAGATTCACTTTTTTCAGTAGCATTTCAATACGCTCTTTGCGTTCTGATTTTGTCATTCCCGAAAGCGTACCGAGATAATCAAGTGCTTCATAAACGTTCATATTCGGGTACATTGAAAATTCCTGCGGAAGATAGCCTGTAATACTGCGTATTTCCTTTGCGTTCTCAATTGGTATTCCGCATACAGTGATACTGCCGTTTTTCTTCTGATGCAAGGCTGAAAGCGTTTTCATGAGTGTGGTTTTGCCTGCTCCGTTACGTCCAAGAAGTCCAAACATACCCTGATTTATAGTAAGATTTATATTTTTCAGGGCGTGTTTTTTTCCATAGAACTTGTTGACATTTTTGATTTCGATTTTCTCCATAAAATCAATCCTTTCATAAAAAATAGCACGGAATTTCTTCCATGCTGTTATTATAAAATATGTTTATCAACTTTTTATCTACTTTTTGCAAAAAAATTTTGCAGTAACTTTTCCGCCCGTTTCAGTATTTGATATATCAAC
>CAMWKY010000335.1 GCA_947174965.1 uncultured Ruminococcus sp.
ATTCAAGCCAAATCAAGGCAATTCAACTTTTTTGCATTTTGCCTGTCAATTTACATCTACACTCTATCAACGAAAGGGATTGATACAATATGTTAAGAAAAAGCAAAATATTTACAATGATATTGGCAGTTTCACTTTTCCTTGCAGGTGTGAAATGAGTATCATTTGGAAATATTACCTCAAGGGGTTCAGTAAACGCTGTAGCCGAGGATGTACCGTTAAGCAGTATACCTGAATATGATAATCTGTATGCTCTTAGAATTAAGATTGTAAAGAATCCAACTTCTTCCTCTTACTATAGTGCAGGCAGTCCTGATTTCAGTGGGTTGGAGCTTTCCGTATTCACCACAGATAAAGATGGAACTGAAACCGAACTTCTGTCAAGTGCTACACTTGATGAAGTGAAGAAATCCTATAATGTAAACATCATTGAAAATCCAGGCGGTGGAGCATTTACTGTAATTGTATCCGCTTATAGCACTGCTTTAGCAAGGACTGTTTCCGGCAAATCTGAGTTCGCAATGAAAGTGATTCAGAATACTAACCTTGAGTCACTAAAATTGAAAATTACCAATCTCCCCTTAAACAATACAAAATATGTAGATAACAATTTAGACTTGACAGGACTTACACTCTCTGTTTGGGAAGTTTATATAGATGGTTCAGAGGAAGAAACTTTCACAGATGATGATTTGGAAACGATTAAAGAGCGTTATTCTGTTCATATCTCTTATAAAGCAAATGAGAATGATGGCGAGGGCATATGTGAAATTACGATCTATACAAGCGTTCTTGGTATGGAGATTAAAACCACCAGCGAATTTACATATGCGATTGGTGGACTAAAACCTACAACTAAGGGCGATGTAAACAACGATGGAGATTTTAATGTTTCCGATGTTGTACTGTTCCAGAAGTGGCTACTTGCCATTCCTGATACAAACCTTGCCGAATGTAAGGCTGCGGACTTCTGCGAAGATGAAAGGCTTGATGTTTTCGATCTGTGTTTGATGAAAAGAGAACTTATCAGCAATTCTACAACAACTACCTATCCGGTTGAAAATCCGGAAGTGATAGATGAATTTACTCCATATACTGCCACTTTAAGTGATGTTCATTATTCCAGTAAATTTAATATCATCATTAAATGCCAGTACAGCGCTCCCAATAGGGTTTGGACAATTAATGATTTTAAGGGCATCGACAACATTAAATCAATAAAACAATCATATCAGGAAAATCCTTACAGAACTATTTAAATTGCAGAGTAGCGTTCGTAATCTTCTCCTTCGGAAGTCATCATTGCTTCAAGGATATAATCCTTCGCTTCTTCACGATCTGCCCATATGGTCTTTTCACCACGGAATACTGTGGTGATCTTTTTATTTCTTCTGAAAGCATATTCAGGGGTCGAAAACATACAAATACCTCCGTTTAACCATCATCGTGATATTGGTTTTGTGCAGTTTTAACATAGCTTTATAATATCGAAAAATAGCTGTTTGGGGTATGTTGTCCTTAGTGCTGTCTCAATGACTTAATTCAGACGGTCATACGAGGAAACAACTTCAAGGACTTTAATGATTCGATTTTCATAAAATGGATAATCAAAGCCTTGTGCGGTGTGATTTTAGTGTCGAATGTTTACTACATTGCAAGCGGATTATTTTCGTTCGGAACTAACGTCTGTGCAAACGGACTGACCACGCTTTTCGGTAGTGGTGATTATTTGTCAACAGCTCTTGAACTGAAAAAATCGGCATTGAGTGAGCTTGAACTGGGCGAACTAATGACCGTGTGGTTTATTTCACTGATGGTTCATCTCGGAATTATGATTATGATTGTAGCTATTGTGATAACGCTTGCAAGCCGGATTATCGAGGTTTTCATGCATCTTTCAATTGCTCCGATTCCTATGGTAACAATAATGAACAGCGGTGAATGGTCGGGTATCGGCAAAAACTGGATAAAACAGCTTCTCGCACTTGGTATTTTCAAAACGCTTTTTGCAAATATGATTTCAACTCTGAATGCAGGCAGTGATGGTGTAATTATGCAGATGGCAATGCTTCTGGGTTACACCGCAACACTGATTTTCACAGTCCTGAGAACAGGTGCTGTCATCAAAAGTGTGTTCAATGCTCACTAAAATAATTATGCTGATATTTTTACGGATTGGAGGTCAAAATGGCACATTACGTTCAAATCCCGAAAGACCTGAATGACATCAAGGAAAAGTTCATTATGGGATTTACAAAACGACAGGTAATATGTTTTGGTATCGGTCTTGTTATCGGTGTACCTGTTTTCTTTCTGACGAGAAATGCTCTCGGAATGAGCGGTGCAATATTCGCTATGGAAGCGTGTGTAGCTCCTGCAATACTCTGCGGACTTTATAGGAAAAACGGAGTGTTTATGGAGAAACAGGCAAAGTATATGAAAGAATACTTCACAAGACCGAGAAAGAGATACTATAAAACAACAAACATATTCGAGTGCATAGAACGGCATATCGAATATAACAGAATCAAGAAAAAGCTGAGAGATGCCGAGAAATAGGCTCTCGGCTCTCCAAAACAAAGACTGGAGGTTATCAGAGTGGGCTTTAGAAAGAAAAATACCAGAAGAAGTGATAATAAAGCAACTGCTGATGTTATTATGGGCAAGCCTGCAAAACAGCTTACAAAAGACGAGAAAAAATACTTTCTGCTCGTATGACGGAGATAAAAAGTGCAAACGGCAATAAATCAACAGTGCAGAACACTATACCATATCAAACTATGTACCATGATGGTGTTTGTCAGGTTTCTGACAATTTCTTTTCTCTGAAAGTACAGTTTTTTGATGCGAATTATTCAATTGCTGAGTTTGATGAGCAGGATAATATCTTTTCAAAATACTGCGATGTTATCAACCTTTTCGAT
>CAMWKY010000336.1 GCA_947174965.1 uncultured Ruminococcus sp.
CTGTAACAGAAATTTTGCAGGTGGGTGACTATCTCAAATTACCGTATCAGCTTGTGCATAAAGTGCCGATTGACGGACTTTGCGGAAAGACAGATGAAGAAAATCTTGGTTTTACATATGCAGAACTTGATAAATATATTCGTGGATTGACAGATTTATCAGATAAACCCGAACTTAAAGAAAAAATTGACAGAATGCACAAAAATAATCTCCACAAATTACAGCTTATGCCAAAATTTGAATCGAACATTCCGACTATCTGAAATAAAAAAGGCTGATTTTTAGGTCAGCCTTTTTTTATTTCAACATTTTTTCAGTTCTGTAATATTACCGATATATAGTACACTATCATCAAATCCATAACTCATTTGCATAACCAGATGACGCATACCGTATTCATCGGTATAAATCCATTTGTTGTCTCCGCAGTCTCCCTGTGCAGTCCAATATATTTCAAGCCATTTGTCGTTCTGAAAACCTTTCATACATTTAGTTTTCGGGATTCCCTCAAACTCATCAATTGGAATATCCGTCATGACTTCTTCATAATATTTGTAAAGTTCGTGCAGAAATACTACTTGCTGTACATTTACTACAATCCATGCACTGTATTCATCTGAAACAAGTATTTTTTCAAATCTGCATCGTACAACAGCACATTTTCTGATGTCTTCTTCCGGATAACCTTCCCAGCCATTTAAATACAGTAAAGCAGGTTCATATAACAGCCAAAATTCGTTGCCGATTTTTTCGTCAAAAGGTTTGTATACAAGTATTGTACGATTTTCATTGACAACAGGTGTACACTCACTGCGTTCCCAGTATCGTTCTGATAGTTCAGGAACATTCTCCTTGAAATCAGACCATTCTGCACAATCATATGCCCAGTCCGAAAAATCACCGTGTATTTCTTTCTTCATCTCAATTATATTCTGACATACTTTACATTTGAAACGTAAGTTTTCCACAAAAAAACACTTCTTTCAGTTTTTATGATATTACAGCCACGCCGTAAAGAACAAATGTTTTTGATGGGTCGTCCATTGAGATTGAGACATCAAGAGTACCTGACTCATTCTGATAATAAGCAATATCACCATCAAGTCCGCCCCATGTGTACAAAAGATTACTGTTGACTGAATTTGTCTTGCCATTTACATTTACATTGACTTTTCCCATTGAATCATTTGAATTTGACTGGAATAAAAGCATAATGCCCTTGCCCTCAACAGTAAAGTTTAATGGATTGTTGCCGTTTTTGCTGAATGTGAAGCCTGATGCAGAATATGCAGGGTTATTTGTACCTGAATCCCATGAACCTTTTGAAAGATTTTTCATTTCATCAGCAGTAATAATTCTTGCTGTAGAGTATTCTGAGCCGAAAACGGAAGTAAACGGGATTGAATATTCGTCAGATGTGTTTTCACTGCGCAAAGCTTGACGGTAATAGTAGCCTATGCAATCTGCAATAAGCTTGTGACCGCCGTCTCCGGGGTGAATTGTGTCGCCACTGCCGTAATCGTTTTCCCATGATATAGAGCCGGCTTTTATACCATTCATTACTGCATCTCTGCCACTGATTAACGGTAAATCATAGTTTTCAGCAATTTGTGCCATCCAGTCCTGACATGAACCGCCCGACTGTGTGCAAAGTGTAATAAGCACAACAGCAGGTGCATTTTCTTGTGACAGGCATTTCTTTACAAGTGATTCATAAGACTTCTTGAAACGCTCGCCGTCCTGGTCGTTTACAGCAAATTCAATAAAGATAATATCAGCATCTTTTGAAAGTACGTCATTATCAACACGGAGATTGCCGACAACTGATGAAGTACCTGCCATTCCTGCATTGATATAGTTGACATTATCCCCGAATGTATCACGGAAGTAGTTGCATGAACGATTTGCATAGCAGTTGTCATGTGTACTTGATGAACCGCCAGCAGTAATTGAACCGCCTAAATAAGCAATATTCACCTTTTCACCACTCTGTGCCTTTGCGATTTTCTCACGTATTCTTTGTGTATTGCCGACACGATAGAGTGAATCCTTATAAATCTGGAGCATTTGCGGTGATACATCTTCCTGATAGTTGTCCCAGTCGCCCGAAACTGTAGAACTGCTTCCCTGCGGTTTATCAAAGTGCTTTCTTAACATTATCATATCGAATACATCAATAACGTTGTCGCCGTTCATATCTGCACCCATTTCAAGTTCATTTGATTTTGCAAGCAGATAATCATTTAAAGCAAAGAGGTCATCATAATTAACCTTCAAATCTCCGTTTGCATCACCTTTTTTTATTGCGGAGGGTGTGCCTTTTACATTTACAAGGTCAATATAAAAATCCGTCAGAGATTCTGTAGTTTCAATATATATAGCCAAATCTGTTGCACCGTCGGGGACTATGTAGGATTCATTTGATAAAGCAGTCCATTCGCTGTCAGATGCTGTTTCAAGTGCAATTTGGTCATAAGCCGTTTCGCCTGTTGCATCTTTGTATTGTAAAGAAAACTTCATTTCAACAGGTTCTCCGCTTTCCTGATATACATAAGCAGAGATATTATATTTTTCTCCTGCTTTCATAAATGACGAAGCATCTCTTATAGCACCATTCCATGTATAATCTCTATTACTTACAAAAAGACTGCAATTGTCAGAATATGCCTTGTCGGAAGTCCATGCAACAGAATTTCCACCACGAGCTGAAAATGAATCGTTTGTTGTTTCAAATTCAGCTGTAAGAAGATTTGCGGCTGATGTACTTATATTGTTGCTTATCACAAATGATGCAATTGTTGTAGTCATTGCCAATGCAGATACTAATGAAATGCCATTTCTTATTTTATTACTCATAATATCACACATTTAAAGAATAAATTCCTCTTAACCTAATAACATCATACACATCAATTCTTGAA
>CAMWKY010000337.1 GCA_947174965.1 uncultured Ruminococcus sp.
CTGCCAAATAACAGAAAACTGTATAATATCCATAGAAAAATAATAAAACACCATAATTCAATGTCAAAACGGCATTGGATTATGGTATTTTTTAATTATGGCAAGTTTTGTCTGCCACAAATGACTTTCAGAAAGAAAAGTATTATACTTGTAACATAGTCCGGCGGAAGCAGACGTGCTTTTCAGTTCCGTCGGAAAAAACAATCATTAACTGAAAGTTGATTGTCTGAGAATTACGCTCCGATAATCAACTGCTGTTCGTGTGCCGTTTTTCTCAGACGGAAAGGAAAAGATATGGCACAGAACGATTATTTTGACATTACGAAAGTTAGCGGAGTTACACCGGAAATCATCAAGGCATACAAGAAACTTGTACGTCGTGAACGTTACCTTGAGGAGATTGACAGACAGCATATAGCCTGTCATTTCAGCAAAGATGAGGAAATCTATTCGGTTTTCAGCATAACTTCTGCATCTGAACACAATCCCGAAACGGAAAAGAAAGTCCAGATGCTCTACAAGGCATTGGAAATGCTCCGCACGGCAGACGAAACAAATTATAATACTCTTATTGACTACTATTTTGCTTGCGATAAGATATCTTACAGCATACTTGCAAAGAAATACAACGTATCAAAGCAGACTGTCTACAACAGAATCCAGAGGGCGATAATATTTCTGCGTGGTGCAATGATTAAATTAAGTGACAAAATTGATAAATAGCATATATCTTTACGGCTGAAATTTGTGCAGTCATACAAACTTTTCTTCTTTTTCAGTCGGACTGCCGTTTTTACTTTATTTCTGCTTTTACGATTAGGCTCTTTTTCGGTATATATATAGGAGGAGTTTTTGACATTGCTCTCTCGGATATATACTCCTTGTTTTCTGATGCCGGGAGTTTCTCTGCAAATATCAGGGTCATTGCTCTCGGTATCAGAAAAAGAAAAATGATGTACTGTCAATGGGTATCATTTTTTGATGCTTATTGAGAATACATCAGGTATTCTGACAGTATCTTGAAAATTGAATATCAGAAATGTTAAATAATTGCAAAACGAGGTGTCAAACTATGGCGGTTAAAAATTACTGCGTAAATGCCTGCAAAACGATGTTTACAGAATATCCCGATGTAGTTGGAATCAAGGAAATTTGCAGAATGCTCGGAATTGGCAGGGATAAGGCATATCAGCTGGTGAATACAGGTGAACTGATAAAAATCCCTTGTTCCCGTTCGATAAAAGTACCAAAGGTTTCTGTTATTGAGTATATTCTCCGGTGCATATAGACAAACTTCATTATATTTAATAATAAATGTGGTAGAACTACTTGAAAAAATGTCTCGTCTGCGCTACAATAGTATTGTCAGTAGCAGACTTCTGCCACAACTACTTAAGGAGGTAGTTACAATGATAGCAGGTCTGCCCTTTAATTACAAGGTGTACGCAAAGAAAAACAAACTTTATGTAGTCATTGACTACAAGGATACTGACGGTAACCGCAGAAAAAAATGGTTGCCTACCGGTCTTGATGTTGGTACAAAGAAGAAAGAAATAAACGTAGTAACTGACGGTATCGTTTCAGAATACTATAAAAAAAATTCCAGTCTTTTTAATCCAGCTGAAAAGAGTACAGGCGAAGTCGCTGTTTCATCAGTATCCGAAAAAAACACAGAACGTTCATCGGGAAAGTTTGAGTTATTTGACTTTATGGACAAATGGCTTGAATACAAGAAGCCGAGAGTATCCAGACTGACTTATGATGAATATTGCAGCGGAATAAGAAGGGCTAAACAGTTCTTCAAGGAGAAAACGTTTTACATTGACAGCATAAGACCGATTGACATTCAGGACTACTACAATTCAATCTTAAGCAGCGGAGTTAAATCAAGCACTCTGAAAAATCGTCATCTGTGTATGCATAATCTCTTTGAATATGCGGTGAAACTTGACTTGATTCCGTTCAATCCGACTTCAAGAGTTGAATTGCCGAAGAACGAAAAACACGAAGCTACATTTTACAGCAAGGACGAACTTGATGCATTGTTTAATGTTTTCGTTGATGACCGTATGGAACTTGTGGTACATATCGCAGCATACTACGGATTGAGAAGATGTGAGATACTCGGCTTGCAGTGGGATTCGGTTGACTTTGAAAACAAAACTATCACTGTTCGCAGAAAGGTAGTTACAGCTTTAGGTGACAGCGGAGAGTACGAAACAATATGCGAAAATAAGCTGAAAACCAATGCAACAAGAAGAACTCTCCCTTTAGTTCCTCATATCGAAAGACTTCTGAGTGCCAAAAAGAAACAGCAGGAATATTACAGAAAAATGCTCCGTGGAGGGTACAGCAGGGAATATCTGGACTTCGTATGTACGGACGATTTCGGCAATCTTATCAAGCCTGAATATGTCACATCACATTTCAGATACATCGTTGACAAAAACGGATTGAAGCATTTACGCTTTCACGACTTGCGTCATACCTGTGCAAGTCTGCTCATCGCAAATCATATTCCGCTTAAAGCTATACAGGATTGGCTGGGACACGCAAATTTTCAGACTACGGCAAATATTTACTCTCATCTTGATTTCAGTTCAAGAGTTGAATCAGCAGAAACGATTTCAAACATTCTTGGTGATGCTGAATCAGGGATAGGCGGTACACATACTGAGCCTAAAAAGAATGCAAGAGGAAGAAAAAAGAAAAATCCTGATAATTCAGGTGATAATGCACAGTCTTGATTCAAATAATCAATCTTTGGTAGAACTTTGGTAGAACTCTAAAATTTCTGAAAAAAGCATTTCAAAAATGGTAGAACTTTTGGTAGAACTGAAATACTATTCCACATTATTTGTTCTACCAAAGTCAAAAAGAAAATGCTCTTAAATGCCGATTTTACTGCGTTTTACAAA
>CAMWKY010000338.1 GCA_947174965.1 uncultured Ruminococcus sp.
ATGAATAGTTTTGTCTTTAGAAAAACAAATGGATTTTATAGCAATCTGAACAGAACTAATACCTTTACACTCTATTGTCTCAATCCTAATTTATCCACTCATATATTCTACCACATATCTCAATACATTTCAAGTCATTTACTGTTTTTTGTGTAAATCTTTAATCAAACGCCCGAATCCCCGAATTATTTTACAGTAGAAAGAATACTCATTCAGTGTTGGTGGAGAGGTATGTATTGTATTTCCATCTGAATTTCCGAATTATTTATAAGAGAAAAAGATAGTTACTGTTACGTTTAAAACACACTCATTTTAGAAATAATAACAACCCTGTCACCATTCGTTTTCTATTAAAAAATCTCAGCCGCAAAAATGCAGCTGAGATTTTATTTTTATGGTGTTTATTCAGTTGTACTTTTTTCTGATTGGAGCTTACTTTTGATAGCAGTTTTAAGAATATCCTGCTGTTCAGGAGATAACGGCTTACCTGCTTTTGTATGGTCTTCGGCATTTGCAAGGCGTTCTTCCTCGTCTTTGATTTTATCACAGGATTTCACGAAATCTGCCTGCGTAACAATATCACCATTATGCATAGCAACAGCCACGCATGCAGAAATGACAGCTTTACGTATATCTCTTCCGCAAAATTCGTACTTTTCCGCAAGTTCACCAACATTTACATCGTTAGACAACGGAATATTCATGCCGTTTCCTGAAATATGTACATTCCATATCTTTTCACGACATTCCTTATCAGGTTTGACAAACTCAACACTTATCAGTCGTGTCAGAAATGCCTGATCATAGTTGACAACAAGATTCGTTGCAAAAATGACGATTCCCTTAAATTCCTCCAAACAAATCAAAAGTTGACTTCTCATAGAGTTGATTGCCTGTTCCGAACCTTGCGTAACATTTGTCAAACGCTTTGACAAAAGAGAATCGGATTCATCAATAAACAGAACTGCTTCCTCTTTTTCAGCAGCCAAAAAGATAGCTTTTACCATTTTCGGACCTTCGCCATGGAACTTACTTTCAATATCCGCATAGCTGACTTTGAGAATCTTTTTGTTCAGTTTATGTGCAATAGCCTCAGCAGCCATTGTTTTTCCTGTACCCGAAGGACCGTAGAAACTAAGGGCTGATGAAGGATTTGGCTGTATAACCGATAAGCCCCATTCTTTAAAGACTTTTTGCTCGCATTCCACAATAGCCAGCGACTCTTCAATTTTATCTTTTACCTGCTGCGGCAGAATTACTCTGTCGAATGTATACAACGGTTCGACAGGCTGATACATAGCTGCACGTTTTTCGTAATCAAATTCTGTACTGCTTTCATCATTTGCAGAAGCATTTTCACCTGATAAGCTGCTTTTTTCACCTGAACCTGCAACCTTTTCAATAGTAAATCCTGTCTCTATTCTGGTTAAACCATTAATATGTCTGCCAAAGCAGTTTTTCAGGTACTCTTGGAGCTTGTCGGAAAAAATTCTTTTCTTTCCAAGCACATCTCCCTCAATCTTGCCATCAATTACGCAGTTATAGTCCAATGTGCTTTTTCTGAAAATTAAATTATGACAATGATACATCTTAAAATCATCATTTGCCACTCCAAAAGTCGCCTTAGCAATCTCAGAAATGCGGTTCTGCTCTATACTGTCTGCGGAAATGGTGTCGTCATTTACCAAAAAATGCAAAATCATTCATTTACTCCTTTATCAAGATGATGTTGCCATTTGAATTTAATGCAGTCATAATATTATCATCAATTCTTTCCTTGTAAACAAAATCCACCTGAACAACTTCATCATTTGCCTCATTATATTCAGCAATAATGTACTCATTATTAACAGGTCTCACTTGATTTGCAAGCTGAGAGTCATTGATGTTTTTCATAAGAGCGTCAACTCTCGCCACTATAAGAACAGTATTTGCTCTTTTTTTATACGCTCTGAGATATGGCACATCAATGTTCTTGTCCAGCTTATAATTATCAAGGTCGTTATACCAATTGCGAACTTTTGCCGCAATATTTGAAACAACATTTGCAGCCATTTTTGCTGCATTCCTGACACCTGTTGCAACTACCTTTGCACCTTTAGCAGCTGCTTTTCCTACTCCGAAAACGATTTCCTCTGGTCCAACCATTTTTATTCCCCTCTCTTAGTCTTTGATTAAAATAATACCATCATTGCTGTTAAGAGCGGTATCGATAGTATCGTCCCATTTTTCTTTTTTATTAGCAAAATTGGCTTGAATAATCTCATCTTTTTCTTCGTCATACTCAGCTACGATTGTTTCATCAGAAACTTTATCCAAATCATCAAAAGAAAATGTCCTATCTTCCTTATTGGGAATATTCTTTATCAAGCTTCCCATATTTGCCATAACAAGCTTACTTGCTTTTTTCTGTTTGTATTTTCTAAGAACGTTTACAGTAATCTTAACGGCAAAATAAGCAAGACCTACAATAGCCATCGATACCAGTGTCGCAGCAAGTACAGTCTTAAAAAGCAAACCTCCGAGAAGAAATCCTAAACCTATCATATTATATTTTCTCCTTTTTGTTATTTTATAATTCTTACAGGATACAAACCGCTGGTTTCTGATAAATCTGACCAACTTTTATATCTTCTGAAATAGTATCAGCCTTCACATAATATGTCGTATCACCTTCCAAATCCTCAAAAGTGACAGTATGACCGCTTTTCATAATGACTCTAACCAAAGAACCAAGTTTCTTTTTTGCCATAAATTTTTGTATATTCTTTGAATCAAGTACGCTGCAAACCAACTGCACAATCTTTTTACCACCTGATTTAATGTTGTCTATACCAGTTTTGATAAATGTTAAAATACTTTTTTGATTTTCTTCATCTTTCTTAGGTTCTGTATAATCAAACAGTATCGCCT
>CAMWKY010000339.1 GCA_947174965.1 uncultured Ruminococcus sp.
CCAGTGCATTAAGTCTTTCAACCGATTCATCAGAATAAATGTCATATCCTTTATTAAGCAGTGATTCCCTGATTAAAGCAACAAGATTTTCTATATCAATATTCATTGTAATTTCCTCCAAAAAAATATTTTTTACTGCAAGCCCCTGAAAATTGTTCCCAGAGGCTTGACAGCTTGTGTACAGATATGGTATAATAAACGTGTCAAGGGTTCAAATTTGACACATCAGGGTGCTTGTTGTTGGTAGCAACAAGTGCCTTTTCTTTATTATCCACATTCATCATCATTAAAAAATATCTCCTAAAAACTGTTCCTGTACCATTTTCAATTCAGATGCTCTTACAATATTTCCAGTACTTACACCCAATTCTATAACCGCATTGAAAAGCTTTACCGCCATTCTTAAACTTTCACGTTCTGCAAGCTTTAACAGTACGCCTATTCCCTTTGACTCGACGTTCGGGAAGATGTTCTGCATTTCCTCAACCGTGTAAGTGTTGCTGACTTTCGGACGCACAAAAATTCTCGTTCTTACCTGGTCAAACTCCGTACATCTTGCACCCATAATCATTTGATTATATATGCGGTTGTTTCCTGACAGAAGTATTCCGACGTGAGCTTTATCGTTTAGGTTTCTGACTGCCTGAACCGCATTGAAAGTCAGCTGGTCGGCTTCGTCAATAATTATCAGCCTGTTGGAGTTGCTTAACGCTGAAATCATGGTCTTTTCAATCTGACTTTTGTTTCCGGTCGCTTTTTTGCCTATGGCTGACGCTATTTCTTTAAGAATTGCCGTCGGTGATGATATACAGGTGCTTGCTGTTATGAAAATAACTCCGGTGTTGTTCTGCGTGTAGTATCTGAGGGCGGTTGTTTTGCCTGCTCCTGCGTCTCCGGAAAGTAACACCACATCACAGTTTTTATGTGCATATTTGACCGCAAACAACGACGTTTTAGTGTTTCTTAACTCCGGATAGAATACAGTGTTATCAGAACTTTCAAGGCATTCTGTGGCTATTACAAGGTACTTTTCAATGCTGTCTGCGATTTTGTCATTATCGCCCTCGTATGTACCACTGATAAACTGCGAAATAACCGTTCCGGAAAGTCCCGTTTCCCTCGCAACCTGAATCTGAGTTTTGCCGGACTTCTCCATAAATTCAAGAAGTCCTGTAATTGTTTCGTTATACATTTAAAATCCTCCTATGCGTTTTTCTTGTAATAATTAAACATAATATCTTCCATTATGCTCTGATTATTTTCTTTTTCCTGCTGACTTTCTTCAAGTGTCTTTTCGATTTCCTCCGAATATGTTGTAGCAACTTTCCGCACCTGAACGTCCGGTGACTGTTCTTCCTTGTACTGAAGTTCTTCAAGCTGATATTCTGCTATCAAATCAAATGTACTCTTGCACTGCTTCGGCTTGTACTTCTTTACGAACTGTCTGACTGCACGCTTTTCCTTTCCGGCTCTGATATAGTCCTCCTCATTGCAACTTCTGAACGGTGTTTTCAGCTTTGCAGACGCTGAACATATGTAATTATAGTCCGTGTCAAATATGTAAACCGTTTCCAAATCGTCGGGGTCGTATGTTACCATTACTTTTCTATCATAGTATGGAATGAGTTTGCCGTCGTTGTTGGTGAAAGTATTGCTGTACATTGATATGCCGTTTTTCTGCACCGTTCTTTCAACAGTTTTGCCGAAAAGCAGACGCAAAGCATTACTGTCGCCAATCTCTCTTATTTCGGTAAGATTTTCGGAATATACCTGATTCGGTGTTTTTCCGTCCATACCGTCGCCGTAATGAGCAGTATTGTTGTACTCACTGACGTATTCCGTAAGCTTTTTGATGTAAAATTCAAGCGACGGAATATCCTTGTCCTTTTCCAGTGCCTTGTTTGTCTTCTGCATATGTTCCGGACGCTTTTTAGCGTCGTTTCCTGCATACGAATAAAACATCTTTCCAAAACGTTCTTCAAGCGTCCTGAAAAAACGTTCCACTGGCTTAGCCTGTCCATGATATGGGGTAGCCGTGACTTTGCTTATACCTAAAACATTCATAAGTGACAGCGGATATTCTTCACTGAGTTCCTTAGCTTTGTAATCCTTGCCGTTGTCGGTATAGATTTCATTCGGAACACCATACTTTTCAATACCCAACCTCAAACATTTCTTGACAACCGTTGTATTCGGGTCTGCTTCTCTTACAATAAATGACATTACCTTTGTTGACCTTATATCCGTAAAAATTGTAATCCACGGTCTTATAACGTGACCTGTGCTGTTCTTCACAAACACGTCTGCACAGTGGTGGTCAGAACACCATATATCATCTGACATAACGCCGCTCTTGTCACGTATCATATGGGGCAGAGCGTCATTGAATGCCTTTTTGCCTTTTCTGTACTTCAATATTGCATACTCCGGAATAGTGCTGACTTTACGCTTGAACGCCGATACAGACAGAACGTCAGGAAACGCAAGCTTTGTCTTGTCATAGCACCATTTAATTGAACGTTCCTGAGGTGTCATATACAGCGTATAGAACATATCCCACGCCTTTTCACTGATACTGCACGCACCCTTGTTATATCCGCCTCTGGTGTCAATCAGGCTTTCAATACCGCCGTTCTTATACTTCTTCTGCCACTGATAAAGCTGACGTGTCGTGAAATTTTCGTTGTTGCGTGCGTTAAAATCCTGTATGAATTTATCCGCCGATACTCCGGAACGCTGAAAGTCAAGCACGATTGACGCCTTGTATTCAGCATCTTTTATCTGCATGAGTGAGTAACGCTCTATCAGTAATTCAGGCTCTTTTTCCACACCGTTGTATCTGTCCTGTGCCTCATGAGGTAAGCTCTCCAGTGAGATTAACAACTGCTTTCCGCCTCGTCCTACGC
>CAMWKY010000340.1 GCA_947174965.1 uncultured Ruminococcus sp.
ATGAAAGATAATCACGTTCGTTGAAAGCAAACGTATATAATAAAATAATTTTGTTAACAAAATATCAGCGTACCTGAAATGTTTCAGATACGCTTTTTTCTTATTGTTATACAAGCCTGATTTTATAATGTTTCAGCCAGCAGTCAAGCTGAATGAAAAATGCTATAGTCTGTGGAAGATTCATAAGCTGACCATACCATTGCACATGGTCTTTGTGAAGCAGAAGTTTTTCAAGTTCCGAACGTTTAACCAGCTCCGTTAATGGCGTAGATTCTGATAATATTTCCCTAAGCCTTTCCGATACAGTTTCAAGAAATGCGGGATTGTGTGTTTTCGGATACGGACTTTTCTTTCTCTCAAGAACTTTTTCAGGTAACCAGTCTTTCATTGCCTCACGGAGCAAGCCTTTTTCTCTGCCTTTGTAGTCCTTGTATTTCCACGGTATGTTATAGGTATACTCTGCAATTCTGTAATCGCAGAACGGCACACGGACTTCCAAACCGCTGTACATACTCATACGGTCTTTTCTGTCAAGAAGATTCTGCATGAACCAATCAAAATTAAGCTGTGTCATCTCACGCATACGATATTCAAGCTCATCATCTGTCGGCAGTTTTTCAGCATAATCAGCAGTTTTTCTGTATGCACTGTATACAAAATCTTCTGCATCAATCTTTTCTGCATAATCATCACATATAAAGCGTTTGCGGTATGATGTGCTTTGCGCCCACGGAAAACCGTCCGTCATGCGAATATCCTTATCCCTGTACCACGGATAACCGCCGAATAATTCGTCTGCACACTCGCCCGACAGTGCAACAGTACCATATTTTTTAATTTCACGGCAGAAAATCAGCATTGAAGCATCAACATCAGCCATTGAAGGCAGTCCCCTTGCATATACGGCATCTTCCAGTGCGCCGACAAGTTCTGCAATATCAATGACAGTCCAGTGATGCTCACTTTTCAGATAGTCAACCATGCAGTTTATATATTCGGGGTCGCTGTTCGGCTGAAAGTGACTTTTTGTAAAATATTTTTCATTGTCCTGATAATCAACTGAAAAAGTATGCAGTATTTTTCCTTGCTTTTTCAGTTCAGAAGATGCAACGGAGGATATAAGACTTGAATCAAGTCCGCCTGAAAGAAACGTGCATACAGGAACATCAGAAACAAGCTGTCGGCGGATTGAATCAAGCAAAAGTTCTCTCACGTGTTCAACAGTCTGTTCAAACGTTTCATTCAGTTCATAGGCATGAAGTCGCCAGTACTGCCATAGATTCAGACCGTTTTCATCATAGAATCCGCAATATCCCGACTTTATTTCCTCAACACCCTTTATAACTCCACAACCTGCTGTTCTGCCGGGTGCAAGCAATAGAAGTTCTGCAACACCGTTTTCATCTATTTCATGCGGAATATCAGGATATTGCAGAAGTGCATCAAGTTCCGACGCAAAAATCAGCTTGCTTTCCGCCTTATAGTAAAACAACGGCTTTACTCCTATTCTGTCACGTGCAAGAAATACCTTGTGTTCTGATTCGTCATAAACGGCAAAAGCGAAAATACCGTTGAAGTGATTTACACAATCCGCACCCCACTTTATATAGCTTAAAAGCACAATTTCAGTATCAGATTTTGTTTCAATCTGAAAATCAGCTGAAAGAACGTCTCTTATTTCTTTAGTATTGTACAATTCGCCATTATACACAATAGTGTAACTATGTCCGCCGACTTTTGCCGTCATAGGCTGGCGACCGCCTGAAATATCAATGACAGCAAGCCTTGTATGCACAAAAGCAGTTTCTTTTGATAGAAAAATCCCACGCTGGTCAGGACCTCTCCGCAAAAGTGCTTTCTGCATAAGTTCGCATGATTTCATTTCTCCACGCATATCATCTTTAAAGCTTATAACTCCTGCAATTCCGCACATAATAAAAACCTCCGTTTTCAGTTTATCAGTTATATTAATATGCAGAAACAACAGAAATAGTGCATTGCAGAAAAATTTCTGTTGACATTGTACTGATTAAATGATATAATGAATATAATTAACATCAGGAGAGAAAATAATGAAAAACTTACTTTTTATAGGGGACGTTGTAGGAAAATCAGGCTGTGACTTCTTTGCATCAAAAATAAGCGGACTGAAAAAGCAGTATAATATTGATATAACTGTAGTAAACGCTGAAAATTCTGCACAAGGCAACGGCATAACACCTGCATCTGCAAATATGCTGCTCAATTCGGGTGCGGATATTCTTACAACAGGCAATCACGCTTTCAGACGAAAAGAATCGTATGATATTTTTGAATCAAAATCAGACTGTATTATCCGTCCTGCAAACTATCCCGACGGAGCAGTCGGAAAAGGAATGTGTGTTCTTGACGTTGGAACATATTCTGTAGCTTTTGTAAATCTCATGGGTACGGCATTTTTAGAACCGCTTGACAATCCGTTCACAAAAATAGATGATATTCTGAAAAATATCAATACTCCGAACATTTTTGTTGATTTTCACGCAGAAGCTACCTCTGAAAAAAAAGCTATGGGACACTATCTCACCCGAAAAGTTACGGGAGTTTTCGGCACACACACCCACGTACAGACAGCAGATGAAATGATTCTTGACAATCACACGGCATATATTACAGATGTCGGAATGACCGGTGCAGAAATATCATGTCTTGGCATTGACATAGATTCAGCCGTCAGCAGATTCCGTTTCCATATGCCCGTGCGTTTCACTGAATCATCAAATCCATGTTTTTTATGTGGTATTCATGTTGAATTTGACGAAAAAACTGGCAAATCTCACAAAATTCAGCGTGTAATTGTGAGATAATATACAAACTTTCTTGCAAATACTTGATTTTTTCAATAAAACGGTGTATAATATAAC
>CAMWKY010000341.1 GCA_947174965.1 uncultured Ruminococcus sp.
ATTATAGAAGCTTCTATATAGATACATCAAGCTTAAACATAAACCGTTAAATTTAAGAATGAGAGGGATTCTTATGAAAAAGATATTTTTATCAACGGTTCTTTCTTTAGGTTTTATCAGTGCGTCTGTTTGTTCTCCGGTTAGCACGGGGGCATATTTACAGAACGTCACTGCTGAAGACTATGAAACAACCACAACAACAGTCGGAACATCTGATGTTATGTTTCAGACTACAACAACTGCCGGCACGTATACTTCAACACCTTTTATACCGTCCGGAACTCTTCATGATTTTATCGAAAATTCCACTTCTGCCACAACACGTGGAACACTGTACGATGTTATCACAACTTCCACTACTGTCGAAACAGAAAAACAGCCATTAACAATAGGAAGACCTGATGAAGACGGCTATTACCATATTGAGGCTGGTTATGGTATTGGATTTTCTGTTTCTGGATATTATGCCCCTAACAGTGGCTACTATGACGTGGGAGAGCTATGCTTTACGGTCGAAATTGCTGACCCATCTATCGTATGTGTTAATTATAGTTTATCCAGAGAATGTGATATCTGGATTGATGCACTATCACCTGGAGAAACGACTGTAACAATGACTGCTCCCGACGGAAGAAGTGTTTCTGCTAACATTATGGTTGAAGAAGAAACATTAAAAATAGGCTCATATGGCGGATATAGATATGGTGAAGATTTCTGCGAAATACCTTTTGAGGATAGTAAATTGTTCTGCCTATGGGTTACAGGTTGTGAAAATCCTGACCCTGAAGAATATTGCAATGGAAAAACATGGTTTACATTTGAAATTGCCGACCCATCTATTGCAAAAATCAATTCTATAGAAACTGATTCTATATATCATGGTAACAATTTCACAATTGATGCACTGTCAATTGGAGAAACAGTTCTCACAGTATACGCACCCGACTGCAGAAGTGCTTCTTTCAGGCTTATTGTTGTTGACCCAAAGCAAACAACTGGTACTACTACAAGAGATTTAACAATTACCACAACAACTACAGAAATCACAACAGAAACTGGCACAAGCGGCACTACAATTGCAACATATTACGATGAATATGGTTCGCTTGTTGATGAATTTGGTAATCTTATTGTCATCAACGGAACATCTGCTATTGGTTCAGGAACAACTACTGCTGTTAGTACTGCTAATAATATAACAACTACTTCTGTTGATAATACAACCACCACTACAACTGAAACTACATCTTCCAATCCTGATGATGAACTTCCACAGACCGGCAACTCAAACATCTTTTATAAAGTAGTCGTTGGTGTTGCTTCTGCTATGACAATCACAGGTACCGCAATGATAGCTTACAGCAAGAAAAAAGATGAAGAATAATTAGAACATAGTTCAGAAAAAGGCGTTGCTTTTACAGTAACGCCTTTTTGATTAACAGAGATTAGTATTATTTATCCAAAAATTGTAATATATGAGAGCAGAAATTGTTGTTTTTTGACCTGTTTCTACATCTATTATAATTCTTAAAAAAAATTTAGCAAATTCTCTTGACTTTTTTATTGAAACAGTATATAATATATATGTACTGATTAATTAAAGGGGGCGTAAAGGTTTCGACGGGGATTTTGAAGTGTGATAAGCGAGCGGAGCTGTTGTGTAATCTCCTTAAACTGCACTACGTTTAAATATAAACGCAAGAAAAAATATTACAGTTACTAGAAATAGTGCACTGGTAGCAGCTTAAGTCTGCTTCTGTCCTCTTTCAGAGTACCACGGCTGATTGCAGGGCATGGATTAGTGGTGAACGATTCTTCGGTGTGTCCGTACCGCTGAGTTGTATTCGGACTACTTGTGTTTTCAGCCCGTTTATCGGTTGACTGCACGGGGAATGTTAATAGGTAAACTATGCTCGTAGAAAGTTGCATGAATGAGTTTTCGGACAGGAGTTCAATTCTCCTCGCCTCCACCACCTTAAAATGCGTATGTGCAAATGTTACAAAAGGGATAAAACCGTAACTAAGCGGTTTTATCCCTTTTAACCTTTGAAAAAGTGGACACCAGTTGAAAATCTTTGTGCATTATTCCATTTACTACCACACCTCATATTGGGCTTAAAATAGCCATATTTCGTTGACAGGGATTCAGTTAGGCTGCCGCATCCAATCATTCCCTTTGAACTGCATCCATTGAGTTTTTGGCGAAATTATTCAGTACGCACTTTCAGTTGGTCACGACCTGAAACACATCAAAAAACAGCAACTTCAAAAGCACGACAAACGGTTATATATAGCCATTTTAAAGCTTTATGACACTAATTCTAACTTGTTCGCCTCCACCAATTGAAAATGCGTACTCGGAAGAGTTGCGAAAAGTCCTATATACCGTAAAATAGCGGTATATGGGATTTCTTTTTTGAAAAAAGTTTGCGTGTTCAGTACGCTCAGAGTGCTTTTCAAAGGCTATTGACAAAAGTAATTTTCCAAATCGTCTTATAGGAAAATATTCGGGGATTCGGGCGGTTTTGATTTAGTTACTAAAATAATGAAAAAATAGTATTGCAATTTGATAAAAAGTATGATATAATAGTAATTAAGTTATAATTGTTTGGGGAGTATGAAAATATGACGAAAAATAGCGGAAAGGTTCAGCAGAAAAGTTTTGGGAAAGACTCACGGAAAGGAATAAAGCAGTTTGATGGCAGGGTATTGTTGCTGTTCCAGCTTTTTAAGTTTCTTGACACAAAAACGTTAGACCATGACCCTTATCTTGACGAGGATTTATCAGCATTCTCATACGCCAACGGTGGACTTTTTACGGACAAAAATATTGAAGTCCCACGATTTACTGCTGAATGGTGCAGGCACATTCTCTTATACACATCTGACAAAGACGACG
>CAMWKY010000342.1 GCA_947174965.1 uncultured Ruminococcus sp.
CACGCTCAAAATCGGTACAAGTCGGGCAGAGAGCCTTGACAGCACCAAGAGCTGCCTGCAAATTCATACCCTTTTTGAGATTAACACTGTTTACAATCTCATAGAGAATTTCAAGAGACTTCTTCTGCGGCTTGCGCAGGGACATAACACCGCTGATGTATTCTGTTGTGTAAAGACTAAAATCAGCTCTCATCGTCGCAGTCCTCCTCGTCCTCATATACAGGCGGATGAATGATATTCAGGTTATAATCAGCCTTGTCAAATTCACAGCTTTCAAGAAGCATCTGCGGAATTTTCTTGACCATTATATGTGGATTCAGCTTGTCCATACCCTTATCAAATGAACAACAGGCAATAATAAGATACTCATCATCTTCCATACTTCCAATGATAGAATCCATAAAGACAGCGTTCAGGTGTCGTGTTGTTACAAAGAGATATGACTTCTCGTTTCCATGCGACTGTTTCCAGAACATCTCACTATCCGGTTCATAGGTGAAACCCTCGTGCAGTGCCACCGCTCCGGCAAGCATTTCCGCACTGTATTCAGGATTTATGACGTATTCGCCAAATTCATCTTTATTAATAAGTGTTGGTGCAAGCTCATAGAAACGATATCCACCACCGCCCATCCAGTTCACAGCCTTTGAGATACCGCTTTTATCATCACCTGAAACGACCATATCAAGACGCTTTTTGCAATGAGTATATGCATGATTTCCCATTTCTATCCCGATATATCTTCGTCCCATTTTATGTGCAACAGCTGTTGTTGTTCCTGAGCCTAAGAAACTATCAAGAACAATATCACCTGGCTCCGTAGACATTTCAATTATCCTACGGATTAACTGTTCAGGTTTTTTGCTTCTTGGGAATGAAACACCACCTTCGTTTGCTATATCCGCTTTCGGTATTTCGCTATGTTTCCATAAAGTAGTCATTTTTTGCGACTTAGTAAGCATTCCATTATTTAATGTTGTTGTATCTTTTAACCACGAGAGAAGTTCACAATTGTTGTAGTATAGAGTAGTTAATACATCTTTGTTTTTCCCTCTACTTGGAGTATAATCAACAGAATAAAACTTATCCTTGTCAAATCCTGAAATAATATCATTTTGGAACTCGTTTTCTTTTTGTACTCTATTACCACGAAATAGAGTTTCTATATTTTCAGCAAATGCAGCTCGTATTTCTGTTTCTCTCTTTTTAGACTCCCTAAGAGAAATAGTCTCAATAACAACACCGGTATGTTCGTAAACTTTTACTGATTCACCATTAGATTTGGCAGTAAACTCTCTAATGAGTTTCCGTGAACCAAAGTTAGCTACATAGCGATTGTACCTCCTTATGATGTTAAATCCAAGTTCTTCGTAACTAAGATTTATCTTATCAGGCAAAGTGCCTTTTCGGTAAAGAAGTATATGCTCAGTGGTATTGACTAAATATCCGCCCTGTCCTAATCCTGCAACAGCAGACCTTTCGTATGTGATATGTGCTACAAAGTTCTGTCGTGAAAATATTTCATCTAAAAGCACCTTGCAGTAATGCACCTCAATATCATCAAGATGTATCCAAAACATACCATTACTTTCAAGGAGCTTATAAAGACACTTAAAGCGTTCATACATCAAATTCAACCAAATTGAATGCTCCACATTATCGTCATAGTGTTCAAATGCTTGTCCTGTGTTAAAAGGCGGGTCAATATAGATACACTTCACCTGTCCTGCAAAATCAGCTTCTAAAGCCTTTAATGCAAGCAGATTATCTCCGTGTATCAACATATTTTCCGTGTCGGGAGCTTCCCCCGTATTGGACAGCTCCGGTCTTTCTATTAGCAGACGTGGCTCGACACTTATTTCCTTGTCTTTGCCATACCATGTAAGTTCAAGTTTGTTTGCCATTGTGTACCTCCCAAAAAGTACAAATATCTATTGTATGTATCATTATAACACATTTTGCACAATTAGTCAATTGTTCGACAGACTTTTTTCTTATATTCTTTCATAAACGTCAATCATCAGAAAAGAAAAAGAGCTATTCTTAACAATTCAAGAACAGCTCTGTCTATTATAGCAAAATCGTCTGTTTATTGCACTTTTTGATAGTTCGTAGAGTGTTATAGTAGGTAGTACAGCAAAAATGGGAACAGGTACGAATGTACAAAAAAGACTAATTGCCGTTCACGATCTCGATATTCCGTGGAGACCAGCTGATCTGGATCAGCGCGCAGGAAGAATTATCCGACAGAGCAACGAAAATAAGAATGTTGAGATATATCGCTATGTTACGAAAGGTACGTTCGATGCTTACAGTTATCAGACTCTTGAAAATAAGCAGAAATTTATTTCACAGATTATGACTTCAAAAGAACCTGCAAGACGTTGTGAAGATGTAGACCAGCAGGCACTTACATACTCTGAAATCAAGGCACTTTGTACCGGAGATGAGCGAATCAAGGAAAAACTTATGCTCGATAATGACGTTAAGGAATTAAACGCACTTGAATCTGAATATCAGAACACAGTCTATAAAATGGAAGACAAAATCAAGGTCTTTCCCGAACGTGAAAGTCGTCTGAATACAGCTCTTGATAATCTCCGTTCCGACAGAGAACATCTGCGTAAACTGCTGATTGATGCGGAAACTAAACTGCCTGTATTCAAAATCACTATCGGTGAGACAGAATACACAGACAGAAAAGAAGCTGCAAAGGCTTTTGAAGATGCTGTGCTTGCTATCAAGAGAGCCGATGTGCCTGTGAAAATCGGTGAGTTTCAAGGCTTTCCGCTGTCGGTTACTATGAACAGTCCGGCAATGGGCGGTGGTGTAGTTGCAACTATGCAGGGAGCTTATCCGCATACTACTAAGTTGATTGAAAGTTTTGCCCATA
>CAMWKY010000343.1 GCA_947174965.1 uncultured Ruminococcus sp.
ATATTATATACCATTCACATTTTATTCACAACCCACAATTTGCAGATTTGGTGGACTTTTTGCAGATTTTTTATTGCTTTTTTCACAAAAATATGTTATAATACCTTTATAATATATGAATTGGGGTGATTATTATGCTCAATGGCAAGCTTCTTATTGCTGTTGTAACAGCAAGGGCTTCTGAACGTGAGCAGAGAATAATGCTTGAGGGCATTATGTCAAAAGCCGAAGAATATGGGATATATATTGCCGTAATCTCAAATATCTACAATTTCGGCAATGTAAAAGACCATTTTGAACATATTGAGGTTGAAAACAAGATATATGAATTAGTGGATTCTCAACGGATTGACGGAATTATTTTTATGGGTGAAACTTTCTACGAATCTGATTTAAAGACCAATCTGCTGAAAAAATTGAAGGATATGAAAATTCCGATAGTTGTTGCAGGGGATTCAATTGACGGCTATATCTGTATAAATAATGACATTCGCTTTGATATACGTGAAATAGCACGTCATCTTACAGAAACTCACGGTTTTACAAAAATAGACATCATAACAGGACAACAAGAATTTGAAACATCACACGAAAGAGTTGAGGGAGTACGTGATGTAATGACGGAAAAGGGTCTGAAATTTACAGATGATAATATAATATACGGCAATTTCTGGACTGATTCAGGCGAAAGACTTGCTATGGAATACATAAGCGGAAAAAGAAGTCTTCCGCAGGCAATAATATGTGCAAATGACTACATGGCATACGGATTGCTTGATATGTTTTTCAGGCACAATATAACACTTCCTGATGATGTTACTGTAGTTGGTTATGAATATTCAGGCAAGCGTTATCATCATTCACCAATTCTGACAACGTATTACCGCAACAGGAGTGCCGTCGGCGCAAAATCTTTGAGTGTGCTTTACAGCATTATTTCAGGCAGACCTGCGGAAAAAATCTGTCTTAACGGCTGTATGGTATGTGGAAATACCTGTTCATGCGGAGTGGACAGAAAATTTTTCGGAAAAGAACTGGAGGAAATCCGTACAACACAATTTCACAACAGAATGACAACTTGCAGGGATTTTGAACAGAAACTCACTGTATGCCGTTCTCTGCATGATTATATCAGTACTCTACAGGATTATTCCTACCTGATACGCAATATAAAGGGCTTATATTTATGCTTATATGAAGATTGGTATAGTATTAAAGAAAAATCAAAGCTTGATGTAAGTTCAAATGACAAGATTATGATATTCTACAGGTTAATCAGTCCTGTACAATGTTCCTCTGAACCGCACTATTTTACAAGAAAAATGCTTTTTCCTGATAATTTTTTTGGTTTTGGAGAAAAGCTGTTTCTTTATTTTGTACCCATGTTTACAGACAGAACAGAAATAGGATATTTCATTTTTCAGTATACAACTCCTGATGATTATGATTCTGTTATAACCGACTGGATAAATTCTGCTGTAAATGCACTTAATGTTATCCGTATGAAAAACGATATAAGCGAACTTCTGGAATATAATAATCTCTCTGCTTTTCATGATACTATAACAGGGCTTTACAACAAGGACGGCATTATACATGAGCTTAAACGTTCTCTTTGTAATGCTGAATCCAAAGATAAAGTGTGTGCAGTCATGATAAAAACACGGATTCCTTTTGAAAAAAGCCGGATTGATGAAAAAGGTATATCAGTAAAAGTGGATTTGGAGATTGCAGAATGTCTGAAAAAGTTATGCACTGACCGTTCAGTATATTGTGCAAAATTTCAGGACAGACAGTTTCTATTTTCTGCTGTCGGTGATTTTGCTGACAACTACCATGAAATAATTGCTGATAAAATAAACGTACTTATAACACATTCTCCGCTTTATAAATCTGCAAAAGATATGGATTTTATTATATCGTCGGGAATTACAGTTGATGCTGAAAATACCTCTACAGACTATATTATAAATACACTTTCTGAAGACATAAACAGAAAAACAGCAGAACTTCTGAAAAAACAAAGAACATCAGGCTATAATAATTACAATTTGCTTCGTTCACTTATGTATAGGAATCCCGAAAAGCAATGGAACGCTGAAACAGTATGCCGTGATTTTCATATAAGCTGTGGACACTTTCGGGCAGAGTATAAGAATATTTTTGGTATGAGTTTCCACAAAGACCTGATACAAAGCCGAATATCACTTGCAAAGTATCTTCTTATAACAACAGCACTGAATATCCCTGTAATTGCTACAAAATGCGGATATGACGACGATAAATATTTCATGCGACAATTTCGTCAAATTACCGGAGTAAGCCCGAACACCTACAGAAAATCATCGGTATAAACAAAAATTCTTGCCTATAAGAGCGATACCCATATAAAAGTAATGCCCGAAAGTAGTTTTTCAACTGCTTTCGGGCTTATTTTAATTATTTGTTTATTTGCATAAATCAGAATTTATTTCTTTCTATCAGCCAAAATTTTTGCAATAATTTCTGGAGTATCAGCATCAATATCAAGACCAATTTCATCAGGATAGAAAATATAATCTGAAATATTAGAAAGTCCCGTTTCTTTTTCTAAGACCTTTAACTGAAAATTAGTTTCAGATTCACTATATTCGCATTCACAGATTTTTTCAATAATCTCCGACAACTGGTCATCATTCAAATCTTTAAATTCAGGTGTAGGGTTAAGAAAAGAGCGAGCTAATTCTTCTAAACTTGTCCACCCCCAATATTCTAAACAGTCACTTGCTTTTATATCTTTTTTACCTGTTATTTCATGCAGTTTTACTTCAAGTTCTGCTATTTTGTTGTCATCATTGATATTAGCTATTTCATCAATAATCTCCATAACCCTTTTTAATCTTGTAT
>CAMWKY010000344.1 GCA_947174965.1 uncultured Ruminococcus sp.
ATTATTAGGAGTATCAAGTTCCATAGCAGTATACAAGATGTGTAACGTTGCAAGAATGTTGACAAAATTAGGTGCGGAAGTTCATGTTGCAATGACAGCAAATGCGACTAACTTCGTCCACCCGCTTACTTTTGAAACACTCACACAGAACAAGTGCCTTATTGATACATTTGACCGCAATTTTCAGTACAGTGTTGAACACGTTGCAATTGCAAAAAAGTCTGATATAGTTCTTATTGCACCTGCAACAGCGAATGTCATAGGCAAAATTGCGAATGGTATAGCGGACGATATGCTAACCACAACAGTAATGGCTTGTACCTGCCCGAAACTTATAGCACCTGCAATGAATCATAATATGTATCATAATCCGATAGTGCAGGATAATATAACAAAGCTGAAAAATTATGGCTATACGATTATTGAGCCTGTTTGTGGAATGCTTGCAAACCGTGATACAGGTGACGGCAAACTTCCTGACGAGGAAACACTTGTTGAATATATCGTCCGTGAAATTGCATTTGAAAAGGATTTGCAGGGCAAAAAGATACTTGTAACAGCAGGTGCAACCCGTGAACGTATTGACCCTGTTCGTTTCATTTCAAACCGTTCAACTGGAAAAATGGGATTTGCAATAGCAAGAGCTGCTATGTTGAGGGGTGCGGAAGTCACGGTAATATCGGCACATACGGACGTTAAACCGCCTATGTTTGTAGATGTAGTAAACGTTGAATCGGCAGAGGATATGTTCAATGCAGTAAAAAAGAACATGAGTTCCGCTGATATTATAATCAAGGCGGCGGCAGTTGCAGACTACACACCGATAACAGTATCGGAAAGCAAGATAAAGAAGTCCGATAGCGATATGAGTATACCACTGAAACGCACAACGGATATTTTGAAATATATTGGCGAAAACAGGGGAGAGAATCAGATTGTATGCGGATTTTCAATGGAGACTGATAATGTGCTTGAAAATTCACGCAGAAAGCTTGAATCAAAAAAATGCGACATGATTTGTGCAAATTCACTGAAAACATCAGGAGCAGGTTTCGGCACTGATACAAACATCATCACCATGATAACAAAAAACGGCATCAAAGAAATTGAACTGATGTCAAAATTTGATGCCGCAAATATTATTTTAAGCAATATGAAAAATATTTAGATTTCACTGTCATCATGCCATGTTATGAATGACGGGATTTTATGGTATTTTTTAAAGTAGTCTATGGCTTTTTCAATCTGTTCAATTGGTAGTACCCATGAAAGAGGGTACTCGTCAAGCTGACCGTTGGAGAGGTAAAATTCCATAGTTTCGTCATCAGAACCGCTGTATTCGGGATTTCTTGAAGTAAATCCTGCACTTTCATCATCGGGAAGATACATAAGAAATCCGAAATCACCGTTTATAAGTGCCATTAATGCCTGTTCGTTGTCCTCAGTATCAACCCATATTTCCTTATACGGACTTTTTTCCCATATATACATAATTAATTGCTGTATTTAGGCTCGCAGGTGAGATTTATGCCAAGACGCTTGAAAATACGTTCATCAACAGCAGAAAGTATAACAGTGGAGTGGACTTCACAGCCTCTTAGCTTTGAAATCTGCTCCATAGCTTTTTTTGCGTTGTCGTCAGTAGTGGCACAGATTGAGAGTGCAAGAAGTGTTTCGTCCGTGTGAATACGTGGATTGTTGTTGCCGAGATGATTCACTTTCAAGTCCATAATCGGTTCAATGACATGAGGTGACATAAGAAGTACATCATCAGCAAGACCTGCAAAATGTTTGAGTGCATTGAGGAGAAGTGCCGAGACTGCGCCGAGAAGTTCGGAAGTTCTGCCTGTGAGGATAGTACCGTCAGGAAGTTCCATAGCAGCAGCAGGAGCATTTGTTTCCTGTTCTTTTGCGAGTGCAACAGCAATTATTTTTCTGTCGTCGGGAGTAACATGAGCTTGTTTCATAAGCAGAGTGAGTTTTATTTCCTCATCTTCCGAGATAAGACCTTTTTTTCTGTCGCACAATGCAGTATAATAACGGCGGATTATCTCATCTTTTGAAGCCTGACAGGTAACATCATCATCAATAATGCAGTTTCCTGCCATATTTACACCCATATCAGTAGGAGATTTATACGGTGATTCGCCGAGTATGTTCTCAAACATTGCATTAAGTACAGGGAAAATTTCAATATCACGGTTATAGTTTACGGTAGTTTTTCCGTATGCTTCAAGGTGAAAAGGGTCAATCATGTTAACATCATTCAGGTCAGCAGTAGCAGCTTCATAGGCGATATTTACAGGGTGACGGAGTGGAAGATTCCATATTGGGAAAGTCTCAAACTTTGCATAGCCTGCATTTATTCCACGTTTATGCTCATGATAAAGTTGAGAGAGACAAGTAGCCATTTTTCCGCTTCCAGGACCGGGAGCTGTTATAACAACAAGCTTGCGTGAAGTTTCTATGTACTCATTTTTTCCGTAACCCTTATCACTGATAATGCGGTTTAAATCAGACGGATAGCCTTTGATGCTGTAGTGGTGGTATATTTTTATACCAAGTGATTCAAGTCTTTTCTGAAAAGCATCTGCTGTAGGCTGATTGTCATATCTTGTGAGTACAACACTGCTTACATAGAGTCCTATTTTTCTGAATACATTAACAAGACGGATAACATCAACATCATATGTAATTCCTAAATCGCCACGTATTTTATTTTTTTCAATATCGTCAGAATTTATAACAATAACAATTTCAGCCTCATCTTTAAGCTGTAAGAGTATCAGCAACTTGCTGTCGGGCTTGAATCTGGGAAGTACACGTGAAGCGTGATAGTCGTCAAAGAGTTTACCGCCAAATTCAAG
>CAMWKY010000345.1 GCA_947174965.1 uncultured Ruminococcus sp.
CTTATTTATCATTCCTTAAAAAATAATATTTTAAGAACTGGTATTTTTTATCATACAGTTGATAACTCTGCATATTTTGCAAGAATTAAAGAGGCATCAACAGCATCAACAAGCCCGTCATTGTTGTAATCGCCGAGAGCGAGTCCTACTCCGATATATTCAGATGAAGCAGTGGAATTTGCAGAATATTTTGCAAGTACAAGTGAGGCATCAGCAGCATCAATAAATCCGTCACAGTTTACGTCTCCTTTTTCCACTTTATCATCATACACATCATCACCATTTTTGTCGATATAATACACTATTTCATCATTTTCAATACCCACAAAAATATTGTTATCAGATTCAATAAAAGCACCTACATCTTGTGAATTGACAGTTTCTATATCCATATAAGTATAACTTTTGTCAAATAAAAAATGTCCGTCATCATCAAGCTGATAGCAGTACGGTGTCAGACCGACTTTCATATGACCATTACTTTTTAGTAATATGCCATTATCTCTGACTTCAAAGTCAATATCATCTGCAAGGTCATATACACCCATATTCCACCAGAAAAACGGTGAACAGTTATACGTACCCTCATTCATTCTTATTTGCAGACCAATTTCTTTTATACTGCCTTCATTGCATTTCATATAGACATTGTTGTCAGAAATATCAATATCTGCATTGTAAACATCTCTGTTGGCAATTGAATCGTCTAAAAATTCAATATCTATCCATCTGTCTAAATTGATATATCGGAAGTTCGGATATGCTGTAGGCTCATCATCAACATCAATATGAACAGAAGCATCTTTTATAAAGTTTGCAGCACCTGCCCAGTCGCTGAAAGATGCTTCATCAAATAATGTCATACTTCCGTCATCTGAAACGGCGTATAACTTAGTATTTTCAGATGTGTTACGGCTTATCTGCTTTATACATGAAGTATCTGTCTTTATTGCTTCAGACGGGTTTATTGTGCCTCTGTGGTTGATAAGTGTATTGTCATCAATTACAGCAAAAGACGGGTCATTGTCCATACCTATTTCGTAAGTTGGTATATAGCAGTGTCTGGTTTCTGAATTTATATATATGCAGGCATTTTCGCTGAATCCTTTAGCATTTCCTTCAGTATCGGATATATTGGAATCAAGCGTGAGAATACATTTATCATACTTTTCGCCGTCCCACTCCCATTCGCCGTCAGCTGTACCTATTCCGCAAACAGCATGAGAAAACCCTCTCGAACGGATTGTAATAAGGAAGTATCTGTTTTCTTTCATGCTGTTTTCAGCTGTTTCAATAAGTCGCTCAATCTGTTCATTATATGTCAGGTCTGTTATCAGGAACTTTTCATAGTAGCTGAATTCTGTATATCCCTGTAAACACTGGTAATTTGTGATTATTCTGTCAGTTTCATTGCTATATGAAATTTCATTCATAGTACCTGCTCCGGTCTGAATATCGGACGGCTGTATAAATCCATTATGTGCAAGAACCTCAAGTGATGATATGCCTAGACATGAACCAGACTGAGAAATAGCTGAAAATGATTCCGGAGCAGCATAGCAGGCTTCAATTACAGACAAATTCCAAAGAAAATCTGTAAAAACATTCCATTTTACAGGACGTTCCTCATCATGACGATAGTTGACAACATTCATATAGTCAGTATCTGCGCCGAGTGAAATTGCAAGCGCATGTAAATCTGTGGTTTCTGTATCATCAGCATAAGAATTAAGCAGAGAAAACGCTGTAAAAAGAGTAAGTGCTGTAAGAACTGAAAGTAATTTTTTCATTTTAGTTTCCTTTCTGATTGATAAATCAATCTCAAAAATTATAGTTGTGTGAAATCCAGCCTTATAAATAAGAACAGGCAGACAAGCAGAATCACCAGTATAAGTCCGATTTTCAAGGCGGTTTCGATAATGTGTACATATGTATCTCGTTTTTCGATTTTTACGATTTTATGTACTATAAGTAAAAATACAATATCTTCTGCAAGATTATGAAACAATCTCCCCACCCTCTTTCATTCCTTAACCTTGTGATTTTAGTATAGCACATAAAAATCCGTTTGTGTAAAAAAATGCACGAACGGTCATTTTTTTGTAACGAACGGTATATTTTTAAATATAATAAAAAAAATCCGACTTATCAAGCCAGATTTTCATTTAATGGTATCATAATTCTTACATCAAATTTATGATTATCTGTTGTAATATCAATATCGCCGTGATAGCTTTGTACAGTATGCTTTACAGAATTAAGCCCGATACCGTGCAGATGCTTATCTTTTTTAGACGTATTCAGTGAAATATTGTGATTTGTACATTTATTTGAAACAACAATCAGAAAGTACTCCCCGATTTCATTAATTCTTACTTCAATAAACGGATTTTCTTCTTTTTCACACGCTTCAATGGCGTTATCAAGCAGATTGCCAAGAACTGATGCAAAATGTTCAGAAGTTACAGGACATCTTTCAGTGACTTTTGCATTGATTATAAACGATATTCCGTGACTTTCAGCGATTTTCTGCTTTATATAGAGTATTGCGTCAACTGTTTCACTGCCTGTTTTGTAGTAAAATAATGTCCTGCTCAAAAGGTCATTTTCTTTCTCAAGATAACTCATAATTCCCGAAATGTCATTATTTCTTGCAAGAGTCATAAGATTGATTATATTGTGCTTGTAATCATGCAGACTTGTCCTGATAAGTTCAAATGACTGCTTTGTATCACTTATAGACTGTTCAAGCATATTGTTTCTTAGTTCCATGAGGTTCAACTGCTGCTGACTTTCATAGTATTTTGTAAGTTTAAAAGCACTGAAAAATATAGTCATAATT
>CAMWKY010000346.1 GCA_947174965.1 uncultured Ruminococcus sp.
ATATATTTTTGTAACCTTTTAACATCAATATGAATAATATATATCGGGAGAGGAATTAATTTCACGTCTCCTGAATAAAAAGGAGGAATTTATCATGAATCTTAGCTTGTTTGATGCAGACGGAACAAGGTTTGAAGAAAGAAAACCTGCTTTTCCAAACATAAATCAGCCGTCTGAAAACAGATATACAGGAGAAACACCGTCTCTGCCGTTACGACCGTCACTTGCAATGGCTTATGTGCCGTTTCAGCAGTGGGGAGATACAATGCAACCAGATGAGGCTCTTGAAAGCGGTACGCTTTTTTCCGACCTTGTTTTTCCGTTTGAGGAGGTGGGAAAATGAGTAACCAGAAGATGCTCATGGATAAAATAAAACAGTATGACTTCACGCTGAAAGAACTGAATTTATATCTTGATACCCACCCTAATTGCAGACGTGCATTAGCAATGTTTGCGAAATACAGAAAGCTCCGTGAAGAAGTTGTAAAGGAATATACTGAAAAATATGGTCCGATTGTCCCTGAACAGAACAACAGTACTCAACGTTGGACATGGATTGACGACCCTTTTCCGTGGGAGGTATAGACTATGTGGCAATATGAGAAAAAACTGCAATACCCTGTAAATATAAAAAATCCGAATCCGAAGCTTGCAAAAGTTATCATAGACCAGTTAGGAGGACTGAACGCCGAAAAGTTATAATTATTCCTGCTCCTGCAAACGCTGACGAAGTTTTGTATTTCGTTTTGTAACAGTAACATTTCTTACAGCATATCCGACAGCCTTTTTATTTCCAACAAGAACAAGAATTTTTTTTGCCCTTGTTATTCCTGTATAAATCAGATTTCTTTGAAGCATTACAAAATGATTCATCATTACCGGCATAACTACAACAGGATATTCAGAACCCTGCGATTTATGAATTGTTATTGCATAAGCCTGTACAAGTTCATCAAGCTCATCAAATAGATATGTGACAAATCCACTGTCAAAAAGAACAGACAGCGTTCTTTCTTCATCATTGATACTTGTTACAATACCTATATCGCCGTTGAATATCTCTTTATCATAGTTATTGCGAATCTGCATGACTTTATCATTTACACGGAATGAACGTCCGCCACGATATAATACAGCTGAATCAGGATTCAAAGCGTCCTGCAACATTCTGTTAAGATTTTCTGCGCCGATTACACCTTTCCGCATAGGTGTAAGCACCTGAATATCATTCGCCGATACACCATAGTATGCAGGAAGTCGACGTTTTACAAGGTCAACAATTGTTGCTGATGCCTTTTCAGCATCTTCTGATTCGATATAGAAAAAATCCGTATTTCTGCCATTGCTTATATCGGGAAATTTTCCTGTATTTATTCTATGTGCATTTGTGATGATTCTGCTTGCCTGTGCCTGACGGAAAATTTTCGTAAGACGTATAACAGAAAATTCACCTGAATCAATAATATCCCTTAGAACGTTTCCTGCTCCGACAGATGGAAGCTGGTCTATATCCCCGACAAAAATAAGCTTCATATAATGCGGTATAGCTTTTAAAAGAGTATTCATAAGAATAATATCAATCATAGATGATTCGTCAACAATAAGTACATCGCCGTCCAGAGTATTATTTTCATTCCGTTTATAGCCCTCTGCGGGACTATATTCAAGAAGACGGTGAATAGTTTTTGACTCTCTGCCTGTTGTTTCCGTCATACGTTTTGCGGCACGTCCTGTCGGTGCGGCAAGCAGTATCTTCATACCCATATTTTCCAATGCTTTTATTATGCCGAGAACTGTTGTTGTCTTTCCTGTTCCGGGACTTCCTGTAAGTACCATTATTTTTGAATCAACTGCCTGCTGGATAGCCTTTGCCTGAACTTCATCATAATGAATATTAAGTTCATTCTGTAAAGCTTCAATATCAACTGTATAACCTGCCCATAGATTTGCTGTACAATTGTTTATATTGTACATTCTTTTTGCCGTACCTATTTCCGCATTATAAAAAAAAGGCAGATATATTGCTTCCTCATCAAGAATAAGGTCGTTTTCTGCTAATGTTCTTTCAAGAGCAGATGTAATGGCTTTCTGTTCTGTCTGCAAAAGTTCTGTACATTTTTCTATCAGCTGTTCTCTTTCTGCGTACACATGACCATCATTTGCAAGCTGTTTCAGCGTATACATAAGACCACTCCTGCATCTTAAAAAACAGTTTTTTTCAAATCCGAGACTTTCTGCAATCTTATCAGCTGTCTTGAATCCGATACCCCATATATCATCAGCAAGTTGGTACGGATTGTTTTTTACAATGTTGATGCTGTTTTTTTCGTATGTCTTGTAAATTTTAGTGGCGAAAGCTGTACTTACACCATGACTTTGCAGAAAAATCATGATATTCTTGATTTCTTTCTGCTGTTCCCAGCTTGTTACAATAAGTTCTATTCTTTTTTTGCCTATACCGTCAATTTCTCCCAGTTTTTCGGGTGAATTTTCAATCACGGAAATAGTATTCGTGCCAAACTTGTCAACAATACGCTTTGCAAATTTTGAGCCGATACCTTTTATAAGTCCACTGCCGAGATATTTTTCAATGCCGAAAAGTGTTGCAGGAAGTTCCTCTGTCCACTTTTTAGCAGAAAACTGATTTCCGTATTTCTTGTCAAATATCCAGTCCCCCTCAATGACAAGTATTGAACCGACATTTGCATCAATAAGATTTCCGACTACTGTAACAAGTTCGTCATATCCCTGCATTGAAACTTTAAGAACACTATAGCCGTTTTCCTGATTCTGATATGTTATTCTTTCTACAACACAATTAATCTTTACCATAT
>CAMWKY010000347.1 GCA_947174965.1 uncultured Ruminococcus sp.
ATAATATATATTGTTGTGATACATTTACAGGAAATAGGGGTATAGCTCAGTTGGTAGAGCAGTGGTCTCCAAAACCACGTGCCGAGGGTTCAAGTCCTTCTGCCCCTGCCAGTATTAATGCTCTGAAATGGCTTTAAACCGCCGTTTCAGAGTTTTTCTTTTGCCTGAAATTACTCTTTTTGTCCTTTGTTTGTCCTTTATTCGTCTGAACTGTCCTTTGGAGTGCCGAGAATACAACTTGCAACACTGTCCATAGCTTTTGCCTGAGCCTCCTGAAAAGAATGAGCATAAATCTGCAAAGTCGTCACGGCACTGCTATGACCTAAACAGCCCTGCACCGTTTTCACGTCCACACCGTTGCTGATGAGTACCGAAGCATTGAAGTGACGGAACAAATGAATATTAACAAATCTCATTCCTGTACGCTTGCAGAACTTCTCAAAATACTTATAAGGTGAACGCATTCCCATTGGCTCTCCGTTCCATTTTGTGAACAGTCTGTCACATTCAACCCATTTGTCTCCGAGTTCAATTTTGTAGTCGTTCTGCCACGCTCTGAACACTCTCAGCTTATCCATAACCTCAATAGGCAGTTTGATAATACGCAGACTGCTCTTAGTTTTAGGTGTGTCAGTATAGATTCCCTTTTCTTTGGTGTATTCAGAAGTCCTCACAACCTTGACAAGCTGATTGTCCCAGTCAAAATCTTTCCATTCCAAACCGAGCAGTTCGCCACGTCTTAAACCTGTAAAGGCTGCTAAAGTAAAGAAAATCGTGTACTTATAGTTAGCTTCACTCTCATTCTCAAACAATTCAAGCATATGCTGAACTTCATCAAGCGTATATATCTCACGTTCTTTTGGTTTCGGCGAGGGCAGAACGGCATTCTTACATGGATTTGAAGAAACTATCTGCATCTTGATAGCATAATCGAAGATTGACGAAATGAACGATATGTAGTTCTTGATTGTTTTCGGTGCTAACGGCTGAAGTTCCTTGCCGTTCTTGTCGTATCTCTTTTCCGTAGCGAGTTCATTTATGAACTGCTGAATGTTGCGAGTTGTAATTTTGCTCAGTTTCATGTGACCGATAGCCTCATACACACGCTTTTCGTTGTTATGATAACAGCGGATAGTCTGCGTTTTCAGTTTGAGTTCCGCATACTCTCTGAACCACTGTTCTGCAAATTCCTGAAACTTAATGTTAGATGTCAGCATACCATTTTGGCAAGCCTCCTCAAACATTACCGCCTGTCTGTTTAATTCTTTTTCAATCTGCTTTGGTGTCATTTTGGGTTCAGGTTTCCACGTTTTAGTCTGTATGACCTGATTGCCGTTTGTATCGTAACCGCAGGAAACTCTTATCTGATAAGTGTTTCCACGTTTTCTTATTGTAGCCATAATATTGAATCCTTTCATCAATGTAAATTTTATGGCATACTCCTGTTGCATCTCATTGTAGCGCATATTTATGTATTTGTCAAGCACCTGAAAAAGAAATATGCCATAATTTGTTCTACATTACTCTAACTCAAACTTTTTCTTCTTTCTGTCGTTTGAGAGTTGTTCTAACTGCTTATTTTGTTGTACTTTAAAAATTTCTTTTGCTTTTGCAACAGCATTCGGGAAAAGATATTCAATAAGTTTCAGTAAATCCTGAAAATAGCTGATTTTTTCCTCTAACTCCGAATTTCTGCGTTCAGCACGATTATATTTTTCCTGATATTTTCTTTTCTGCTGAATAGTATCATCACGTTCAGCAATGATTTTATCGCAATACTGGTGCAAATCATAAATTGTATTCTCGCTTTTCCAACGCAGTTCCATAGCATTTTTTGTGATATTCTGCAAGCTGTCAATGTTTTTCTTAATCTCATCCTTGTTGCGTATAATCGTGAATGAGCTTTTTAATTTGTCATCAAGTTTCCAACGTATCGAATCAAACTTTCTCTCCAGTTTATCACTTTTTTCGATGTCAGGGATATAGTTCAGAAGTTCATTTGCCTGTTTTCGTAGACTGCCAACCTCCGACTTCGCCGAACTGATTTTATCCTGCATATACGACATTGAATTTTCCATAGAATCAAGCTCTTTTTTCTTTTGTGCAAGCTGTGCATCAGCTTGATTTATTTCTTTCTGTCGCTCCTGCTTTTTGTAGTCCAGCACGCTAAGATGTGACTTTTCTGTTCCGAGCTGTTCCCACTCAATTCCACGTTCCGCCATAAGTCCTGCAAGCACCTGTTTTTCGTTGTCAATCCATAATTTTGAGGTGGTATTTAGTTTCCCCTCGCCCTTAAATTCTTGTTGTTCCAACGCTTTTGTGAGCGATACTCTTGTTGACAGACCTCTTTTCTGTTCAGTTGCAAACGGTACAAAATCGATGTGCAGGTGCGGAGTTTCTTCGTCCATGTGAATTACAGCATTGAATACTCTCAAATGTGGATTTCTGCGTTGAAAATCCTCCACAAACTGTTTCAGAATATTGGCACAAATTTCTGCATCAGCCGTACCGATGTGAGTATCATCACGGTTGCCAATTTGAAAAATTACTTCATGAAATTCTTTTTCCTGTCGGCTATGACGTATATGCTCATGATAATCTTTAATACGTCGGTCTTTGCGGGTTTGTTTTGCGTTGTACTTTTCAAGTGCCTTGTCAAAAAGTTCATGATAGACCGATTTAATATCGTCCTGAACTATTGTGATATTATTAAATATTTTGTTTTTATCAACATTTTCAGTGATAATTTTTCGGTTGTTGTGATGCGTACTTCCTTTGCCGATGACCGCACTAATTGTCTTTTTCATAGAAATCTCCTTTAAAAAAT
>CAMWKY010000348.1 GCA_947174965.1 uncultured Ruminococcus sp.
ATTTCAGTATTATTACAGATTTGCTACAATCGTAACAAAATTTTTAAATTGCTAATATTTTCATTGTCGCTTTTTTGAAAATTCTGCATAGAATAATAATAACAGCTGTGTGATTTAAGCCTTATGAAGCGGTTGATAATTTCAATAATGCATCGGTGCAACCCGTGAATAACTTCAACAAGGGAAATACTTATATCAGACGCCTGTTTTTATATAGATGTGGGACGGTGTTTTAACCGTCCCTGTTTTTTTCTGCATCTTTCAAATCATCAGGCCCAGCAAAATTCCGTCAATGCGTTGTGCATATTAAACATGGCACAGATTTATTTGTGCAATATTCTGAAAATTGTAAATAGTACTTGATTTTATAGAAAAACGTGGTAAAATATAATTAGCACTCTTGAAGATAGAGTGCTAAATTGCAAAGAAATTTATTCACAGGAGGTATATATTATGACTATCAGACCTTTACAGGACAGAGTGGTTGTAAAAATGGCTGAAGCAGAGGAAACAACAGCAAGCGGAATTATTCTTTCAGGTTCAGCAAAAGAAAAACCTGATTTTGCAGAAGTTGTTGAAGTTGGTATCGGAACAGCTGAAATCAAAATGGAAGTTAAAAAAGGCGACAAGGTACTTATTTCAAAGTATTCAGGAACTAATGTTAAACTTGAGGGCGAAGAATATATCATTGTAAAAATGGAAGATATTCTCGCAGTTGTTGACTGATTTTCATAAAAGGAGAGTTTTATCATGGCTAAAGATATTAAATACGGTGAAGACGCAAGAAAATCATTACAGGCAGGTATTGACAAGCTTGCTGATACAGTAAGAATAACAATGGGTCCTAAGGGCAGAAATGTTGTCCTTGACAAAAAATACGGCGCACCCCTTATAACAAATGATGGTGTTACAATTGCAAAGGACATTGAGCTTGAAGATGCTTTTGAGAACATGGGCGCACAGCTTGTAAAAGAAGTTGCTACAAAAACAAATGATGCTGCTGGTGATGGTACAACTACAGCTACACTTCTTGCACAGACAATTGTACGTGAAGGCATGAAGAATATCGCAGCAGGTGCAAATCCAATGGTACTCAAAAAAGGTATCGCAAAAGCTGTTGATGTTGCTGTAAATTCAATTGTATCAAACTCAAAAGCTGTTGAGGGTACAGAAGATATTGCAAGAGTAGGCACAGTATCATCTGCTGACGAAGCTGTCGGCAAGCTTATTGCAGAGGCTATGGAAAAAGTAACATCTGACGGCGTTATCACTATCGAAGAAAGCAAAACTGCTGAAACATACAGTGAAGTTGTTGAGGGTATGCAGTTCGACAGAGGATATATTTCTCCTTATATGGTTACTGATACAGATAAAATGGAAGCTGTTTATGATGATGCTTTTGTACTCATTACAGACAAGAAGATTTCATCTATTCAGGAAATCCTCCCACTTCTTGAACAGATTGTAAAAATGGGCAAAAAGCTTGTTATTATTGCTGAAGATGTTGAGGGTGAAGCACTCACAACAATTATTCTTAATAATCTCCGTGGCACATTCAAGGTTGCTGCTGTAAAAGCTCCTGGATTCGGCGACAGACGTAAAGAAATGCTCAAGGATATTGCAGTTCTTACAGGCGGTGAAGTTATCACAAGCGAACTTGGTCTTGAACTTACAGAAACAACAATTGAACAGCTTGGTATGGCTAAACAGATTGTAATCCAGAAAGAGAATACAATTATTGTTGATGGTGCAGGAGATAAAGATGCTATCAAATCAAGAGTTGCACAGATTCGCTCTGCTATCGAAACAACAACATCTGATTTTGACCGTGAAAAGCTTCAGGAAAGACTTGCAAAGCTTGCTGGCGGTGTAGCTGTAATCAAGGTTGGTGCTGCTACTGAAATCGAGATGAAAGAAAAGAAACTCCGTATCGAAGATGCTCTTGCTGCTACAAAGGCTGCTGTTGAGGAGGGTATCGTTGCAGGCGGCGGAACAGCATATATCAATGCAATTCCTGCTGTAGACAAGATGCTTTCAAGCCTTGAGGGTGACGAAAAAACAGGCGCAAAGATTATTCTTAAAGCACTTGAATCTCCTGTTCGTCAAATTGCTGAAAATGCAGGTCTTGAAGGCAGTGTAATTGTTGACAAGATAAGACGTTCACGCAAACTTGGATATGGTTTTGATGCTTACAATGAAGTATATACAGACATGATTCCTGCTGGTATCGTTGACCCGACTAAAGTTACACGTTCTGCACTCCAAAATGCTGCATCTGTTGCAGCTATGGTACTAACAACAGAAAGTCTTGTTGCTGATATTCCAGAAGAAACACCTGCTGCTGCAATGCCTGCCGGCGGTATGGGCGGAATGTATTAATAAATCTCAAGTAAAAAACATGGTGAGTTGAATAAGCTCACCATGTTAATAATTTTTAAGGAAGATTATACATATGAGTTTCATTAAAAGACAATTAGAAGAAATCAATTCATATCGTGAAATTGCTTATGATATTTTAAAATCTATAGGAGCTATTGAAACCTGTCCGTTTCATGAAGATGAATGGTATTTTGACAATTATATGGACGAACAGGAAGTCTATGCAAAAGCTACAAATATATTAAAAGCTGAATATCCAAATATGAATGATTTTAAACTTTTTCATGAACAAATCAAAGGTATATTAGATGAAGCATCTTATGAGAGTAATTGCCCATTTTGTGAAAAACTTTTTAATGAATAAGGTAATTAATTTGTGAAAATAAATAAAAGGCGAATCCTTTGAGGAATCGCCTTTACTTTTTGAAAACGCTCATTAGAAA
>CAMWKY010000349.1 GCA_947174965.1 uncultured Ruminococcus sp.
ATAGTTTTATAAACTTAAATAAAAAAGGAATGATAAAATTTTGGTTAATTTAGTTTCAGCATCAATATTGAGTTCAGACCTGCTCAATCTTGAATCAGAAATCAGAAAGCTTGAATCATCAGGAGTTGACTGGATTCACTTTGATGTAATGGACGGTGTATTTGTACCGAATATAAGCTATGGAATACCTGTTCTTGCGCAGATTTCCAAAAAAACTGATATGTTTCTTGATGTACATCTCATGATTACCGACCCTTTGAAGTATATCGGAGATTTTGACAAAGCTGGTGCGGATATGATTACTTTTCATATCGAAAGTGCGAGCGATACTACGGAGACTATCAGGGCAATCCAGCAGACTGAATGTAACGTCGGCATAGCTGCAAAGCCCGATACTCCTGCGGAAGCGGTATTTCCCTATATAGACGAACATCTTACTATGGTGCTTGTCATGACTGTTGAACCGGGTTTCGGCGGACAGAGTTTCATGGATATGAGTGAAAAAATACGTAAAATCCGCAGATACGCCGACGAACACGGATTCCATGATTTGCTTATTCAGGTTGACGGCGGTATTGATGACAAAACTGCTCCCATTGTAAAAAAGGCAGGTGCAGAAGTTCTTGTTTCGGGGAGCTATCTTTTTAAAGTTGATAATATGGCTGATGCTGTAGGGAAGTTGAAGGGATAATATGCAGAAAAAAACAAAATTACAGCGTTTTGTGTGGATTGATATAATGATAACGCTGGTGACACTTGAAATAATGCAGTATTTCTACTATGGCATACGTGCGGTTGTTTTAAGCGGAATATGTGTGGCAGTTTCAGTTATTGCTGAAATAATTTCAATAAGAATGATGAAAAGAAAGTTTACAGCAGATGACCTTATGTGCGTATCAGATGCGCTTATAATATCGCTTATGATGCCTGCCGTTATGAATTTCAGGATAGCAGGAATAGCTTGTGTATTTGCTGTAGTCGTGGCGAAAAATGTGTTCGGAGGACGGAAAAACATGATATTTTCACCATCAGCATCAGCTTATGTTTTCATGCTGACATCATGGAAAAGTCAACTTCTTATGTTCACCACTCCGCATACGCACACGGGAATTTCTGAAAAAGCAGTAAATCTTGTAAGCTCAGCAAGCCATACATTCAACACATCAGGCAAAATGAATTTTACAGATTTTGAAATAATAATGGGAAATGTAACAGGGGCTTCGGGTGCTGTAAGTATACTTCTGCTTGCAGTTTCGGCGGTTATTCTCATTTTAAGACGTGATATTTCAGCAGGCGCATTTACAGGTACAATTGCAGGAACTGTTATACCTGCATATTTTGCTCCCATGTGCGACAGCCGATACGATTCAATCAAGTATTCGCTTGTTGCAAATATGGTGCTTTTTGCTTCCATATATATAATATCGGATAAAAGAATCGCCCCGAAACGCAGTTACTATGCGTTTTTCTATGGATTTTTCATTGCACTTACTGCATATATTGTCACTATGACAACAGCAAAGGAAAATGTTATTGTTATAATGTCTCTGCTGTTCACTCCGCTTTGTCTTGGATTCAGGTCACTTGAAAAACACATTGAAAATCTGAAAAAAGAGGAGGCGACGGCATTTGAATAAGAAAATTTCAGTTTTTGACGGACTTTTCGGAGACAATACAGTGCTTTCGTCACTCATGGTAATATCGCCTGTTATAATGTGCGGTGATAAGGTGAAAAATGCCCTTGCACTTATTTATGCTTTTTCTGCAATAACGTTCATATCTGTTCTTATCGGCTCATTTGTGACGAAAAAATTACCATATGCGGTAAAAATAACAATATATGCGTTTATATCATCACTTGTGTATATTCCCGTGAAACTCATGGCACAGCAGTTTTTCCCGGCAGTTATAAACCGTACCGGAATATATTTCATGCTCCTTGCAGTAAATTCGCTTATAATGGTGCAGACGGAAACAAAGTTCTACCGCATGAAAAAAGGCAGAATGTTTTTTTCGCTGATATTCTATATTCTCGGATTTGATGTTGTAATGCTTATAACATCTGTTCTGCGTGAACTTATCGCATATGGAACTGTATATGAAAAAGTAGTTGATGCTGATATTCTTATAAGCGGAATCGGTATGCCATTCGGTGGATTTATCTTTCTCGGTCTTTTCTGCGGACTATACAGAAAAATACGTCTTATTTTGAGACAGCGAAACGGAGGAAAAAAGAATGTTTCTGGTAACTGAACTTATACTCCTCTTGACTTCAAATCTTATTCTTACACAGGCACTCGGCACAAGTACACTTTTTATAGCAGCGGGAAACAAGAAAAATCTTTTCTGGACTTCCGTAACTATAACAATATTTACTACAGCAGGTTCAGCGGCGGCATATCTCATAAATGATATTATTCCGCTGGGCGCTGAAAACCTGATGCCACTTTTTTATGCAATGGCAGTAGGTACGCTGTATATCGTACTTCTGACAGTACTTTATTTTGTCAGCCCGAAAAATTTCAAAACAACAAGAAAATATGTTCACCTTTCCGCTTTCAATTGTGCGGTAATGGGTACGCTTTTTACAATTACAGAAAAAGTAGCAGAAAATCATCAGCTGAACACCATGTCAGGCTTCGTATTGGCAGGACTGGAAGCAGGTCTGGGATTTATACTTGCATCTCTTATTCTTACATCAGCATACCGCAGACTTACTTCTGCTGATGTTCCTGCATCTTTCAGGGGTTTTCCTGCTATGCTTCTTTATCTTGGTATAATATCAATGGCAGTGTATGCACTGTCGTAAAAC
>CAMWKY010000350.1 GCA_947174965.1 uncultured Ruminococcus sp.
ATATTTTTGTTTTCAAGCGAAAATGCAGATGACTCAACTGATACAAGCGGACATTTTGTTAAAATTATAATCAGTTTTTTCCATAAACATTTTGAAAGTATGGAAAAATATCAGCAGAAGGAAATTTTCGATAAGATAAGCTATATAATCAGAAAGACTGCACATTTTTCAATATATACCGCACTGGGATTCTGCTTGTCACTTGCTGTTGGAAAAAGAAAAATTATAAGCATGAGAAGCTTTTTTGTTATAGTTTTCTGTTTCATGTATGCCTGCTCTGATGAAATTCATCAATATTTTGTTGCAGGGCGTTCATGTATGTTTACAGATGTTATAATTGATACCTGCGGAAGTATAACGGGACTTGCAATTTCTGCCATAGTTTTAACAATAATCAGCAAGAAAAGCAAAGGACGCACTTGAAAGCGTCCTCTTTTTGCTTATTGCGGTTCAGGTGTATTGACAGTTGTTATTGTTGTTGTCGTTGTTGTTTTGATTGTTGATGATGTTTTATTGCTTTCATTGCTTTTGCCTGTGGAAGTACCTGTGCCTGTTGTTGATGTTGTAGTAGTGGTTGTTGTTGATGTGGTTGTAGTTGTTTCGGCTGTTGTGCCGTTTCTCCATTCAGGCGGAAGCTGTTTATTGTCTTCAACTGTCGGCTTTGAGCCGTTTATGCCGAAACATTCTGCATATGCGTCGATAATTCCACGCACCATATATTTTGAATACTCACCGCCTTCAATTACGCCTGCAAATGCAATTTCAGGCTTATCAGCAGGAGCAAATCCGATAAATACGGAGTTCTGTTTATTTTTGTTGTCCTGACTTGTCTGCGGAGTACCTGTTTTTATGGCTACATTGAATCCGAGATTTGAAAGAGAATAAGGGTATGGAACATTTCTTGCTGCGTCCATCATACCGCCGATTATATAATCATAGACATAATCATAATTTAGTTCAATTTTTTCTGCTATTTCAGGTTTTGTTGTTTTTACGTGTTTATCTGAGCCGTAAGTATAAAGGCTGTCCACAAGATAAGGTTTATAGCGAGTGCCTTTGTTTGCGATTGTATTTGCAACTGTTGCAAGCTGTAAGGGCGTTATGCCGTAGTCCTGGTTGCCGATACCTGCCTGAATAACATAACCGATATACCATTCCTGCCCACGTTCTGCAAATGTTTCGGGATTACATAAAAAGCCCTTTGCATCACCTGTTTCAAGTCCTAAACTTGAACCAAGTCCATAAAGCTGTGAATATTTTGTGATGTTGTCGATACCAAGTTTCTGTGAAACTTCATAGAAATAGATGTTGCATGATACCTCTAAGGCGTGCCTTACTGATATAGATGAGTGATAGCCTGTACACTGGAAATTACCGCCGTAAAATTCGTAGTATCTTCCGCAGAAGAAAGACGAACCGCCGTTTACAATGCCTTCATTAAGTCCTGCTGTAGCTGTAACTGTCTTGAAAGTAGAGCCGGGCAGATATAGTCCTTGTGTACAGCGATTGAACATAGGTGCGCCTTCAGCTTCAAGAAGTTCATCATAATTTTCAGCAAAATCCTTTAAATTGTAAGTCGGAGCATTTGCCATTCCAAGTACACCACCTGTTTTGGCATTAAGTACAACAATAGCACCTTTTTCAACCTTTTCACCGCCGTAGTAGCCGAAGTTGTTAAGAAAATTATCAAGAACATTCTGTAACTTAATCTGAAATGTGCCGTCAACTGTCAGTTTTACAGTTTGTCCGGGAACAGTTTTCTTTGTAGTTTTTATGTCAACGATAGAATCATTGAGAATGGTTACTTCTTCCAGTCCGCTTTCGCCACGCAGTTCCTTTTCCATAGCATATTCAATACCGCTTTTGCCTACTGTGTCATTCATTGCATAGCCAAGCTCTTTGAGTTCGTCGTATTCTTCTGCATATATAGGACCAACAGTGCCGATTTCATGCGGAAGTATATCTCCACGCAGAATAACTCTTTCAGCAGAGTCAACAGCTTCAACACCACGACAGAAATTGCTTAGTTCTTTCATGTATACAACCATATCTTCATCAACGTCTTTTGCAAGCAGTAAGTCATTGCTGTATGAGAAGTCTTTTTCAAGCATAGCATAACGCAAACCTGCAATCATTCTTTTTTCACGTGGTGAATACTCATCTGCAATCTCATAGTCTGATATTATTTTGTCAATACAGTTTTCAGCGGTTGCATATGGATTCAGTTTAAGCAGTTCAGTAGTTCTTAAAACGTCTTCTTTTGTATATTCGTAAGGCTCTTGAAATGTAATCGGCAGAACTTCTTCAAACAAATATTTATTATCAAGAAGTGCATTATATATTTCAAGCAGAATTTTATTTCCTTGCTGTAAATCATCAGGGAAAAACGCTCTTTGAAGTACAATATCGCATCGGGAATCATTTCCGATAATCTTATTTCCTCTGTAGTCAACTATCTCACCTCTTGTTGACGGCACATCACGTTCAAATGTGAAAGCGTTTGAATCGTATCGGGGAGAAGATGCAATATTTTCATCGCCGACAATCTGTATTTTCATAAGCTTTGACGCTGAAAGTATGCCTGAAATTATAACTAAAAAAACCATTACAAAAGATTTTATTGTGTCCGAAACTTTGTTCAAGTTAAATCCTCCTTAACTGGATTTTATGACTTCTTCAATTGTAAGATGTTCTTTTGGCATAAGGAATTTAGTTATTATACTGAAAATCAG
>CAMWKY010000351.1 GCA_947174965.1 uncultured Ruminococcus sp.
TAATTTTAGCTTCTTCAAAATTCATAAAAAAACTCCCCTTCACTAATGTAATATTTTCATTATATCATATATTTCAGCTGTCTGTCAAGAATTTTTTTCATTTTTCGGAAATTCTGCTTTCTGAAGTTCGTCAAATATCTTCTTCAGCTCAACAGGTTTAGCAACATGACCGTTCATTCCTGCATCAATACAAGCCTGAATATCTTCTGCAAAAGCGTCTGCCGTCATAGCTATTATCGGGATTTTCTGCAATCGCTCATCATTAGACTTTCTTATCACTTTTGTTGCTTCTTTACCATTCATAACAGGCATCTGAATATCCATGAATATCGCATCATAATTATTCTTTTTAACCATTTCCGTTGCAATATAGCCATTTTCTGCACGTTCTGCCGTTATGTCAAATCCGCCGAGAAGTTCGCTTATGATTTCCCAGTTTATGTCATTATCTTCGGCAATAAGAATATGCAGTCCTGCAAAGTCATCAAAATCATCATCATTATGAATTTCTTTGGAGTCTTTGAAATGAAGCAACTCTGCAATTTTAGAATATACTGTTGAACGGAAAAATGGTTTGCTGATAAATCCGTTCACACCTGAATTTACAGCATCATCTTCAATTTCAGTCCAGTCATAAGCACTTACTACAATAATCAGTACATCTTTTCCGACAATTTTTCTCATCTCGTTTATTGTTTCTATTCCATTCATATTGGGCATTTTCCAGTCAATAAAAATAACCGAATAATCTTTTCTGCCAGCCATTTCAACAGCTGTTCTGCCGTTTTGTGCAACATCTGCACTCATTCCCATAGATTCAAGCATTTCAGATGCCGTTTCAAGAAATACCTCATCATCATCTATAACAAGCATCTGCATAGAAGGCAACTTGACTTTATCAGCAGGGCTTTCACCTTTCTGCACTTCAACAGTAACTGTAAAAGCAGTACCCTTTTTCAGTTCGCTTTTACATTCGATAGTACCGCCCATAAGTTCAACCATTTGCTTTGTTATTGCAAGACCAAGCCCCGAGCCTTGAATTTTGTCAATTCTGCTGTCTGATGCACGGGAAAAAGTGTTGTACATAGTTTTCTGAAATTCCTCTGTCATGCCCATTCCGGTATCAGAAACAATATATTTAAGTATGATATTATTGTCATTTTCAGCCTTTTCCTGTATCAGCTCAACACTTATTTTTCCGCCTTTTTGAGTATATTTCACCGCATTTGTCAGCAGATTTATGAAAATCTGATTAAGTCGAAGTTCGTCCGCAAAAAGATACTCATGCTTCACTTTTTTTATATAGATGTTGAAATCCTGCTCCTTTTCCTTAATCTGCGAACGGACAATATTTATAGTATTCGTCATGGATTCGGCAATGGAAAAAACAGTCGGATTAAGAGTAAGTTTTCCGCTTTCGACCTTTGAAATATCAAGAATATCATTTATAAGTGTAAGAAGATGATTACTTGCAAGCGTGATTTTTTTCAGGCTTTCACGGATATAATCAGGCTCATTGATATGATTTGCGGAAAGTGTTGTCATGCCGATAATAGCATTCATGGGCGTGCGTATATCATGGCTCATGGACGACAAAAAGCGTGTTTTAGCTTCGTTTGCTTTCTCTGCTTCCTCAATGCTGATAAGCAGTTGTTTGTTGATAAACAGAAAGTAACAGATATTAAGGATAATCATGAAAATCAGTCCTACAGAAACAACCATAACAAGCGTAAAATCGACATAGTTATTATCTACTGAATTTTTCGAAATATAACCGACATAATACCAGTTTCCCGTTTTTATAGCAGGGACGATAACAAAATAGCCTGTTTCTTTTTCACCTTCAGGAACTTCAAAAAAGAAATATCCATCTTTTTCAACTGAACTTATAAAAAATTTTGTTTTTTCAGGCGTTATTTCCACATACTGATTTATAAAATCATAGAAATTATTGTCCTGCATTGAATCAGACCTGATTATATAATCTCCTTTTTTGTTAATTAATGCAAGCTCCGCATCTTGATAAGCAGACGGAAAAATCCAGTTTTCTGCAATATTAGCAAAAGGAACTGTACGTATAAGCAGACAGGAATGGTCTTTTGTAAGCTCAATATTACGGCAAAAACCAATAGTTTCCTTTCCGTCTATTGGATTTATATATGCTTGTGTAAGAAAAACGCCGTCCTCTTTGTTTCGCAAGTAATACATAACTTCTTCCAGATTTTCTTTGTGGGACGAATAATCAACAGTTGATACGTCATTTTCATCACAAGATGTTGAATATCCTGTCATTGTATCATATTCAATAACATGAGCCATAACACCGTCAATACTGTTTGCACTTTCAAGAAAGTCAAGTGCCTCATCTATATCCATATCATGAGCATTTATATAGCCTGCCCAGTCGTCACATGACTGCTGATTTGATATAAGATAACCGCCTGCCGTTTTTCTCAATGCACTGACCATACTTATAAAATTGGATTTTATAGTATTTTCACTTTTCATCTGTAGTTGCTGTACATATGTATAACATATACTGATAATCAGTGACAGAATTACTAAATTCGCTGTTATGACAATATTTCTCCATTTTTTTCTTTTTCTTTTCATTAAATAAATAACCTGCAATATATGAGTTTTACTAATTATAACATATATTTATGAAATTTTCTCAACTGGTCTGACAATGCTTCTTCTAAAGCCT
>CAMWKY010000352.1 GCA_947174965.1 uncultured Ruminococcus sp.
CAGAATCAGCCATATCAAAATCAGTCGTATCAAAATCAGCCATATCAAAGTCAGCCGTATCAAAATCAGCCGTATCAAAATCAACCATATCAAAGTCAGCCATATCAGCCACCTCAACCACGTCCGCAAAAGAAAGCAACTCCAAAAAAGAAAACATCATCTGCTTCATCTTCCGTAAAAAAGAAAAAGAAAAAACATAAGTCACCCTTAAGAAAACTTCTTTTCAGGATTCTTATGACTGCTTTTATTATTCTTCTTATTGTTTTCGGAATTTATTCATGTGCTGTATTTAATTTAATCGGTAAAATGGATTATTCAGAAACAGGTGAAAGAAGTCGCACAAGTGGAGCATTGTCTGAAAGTTATGTCAGGAGTGTGCTTGTTATAGGTACAGACGGCAGAAGTGATACAGATGCTGGACGTTCAGACACTATGATGCTTGTATCACTCAACAGCAGTACAAAAACAACAAATATTACTTCTTTTATGCGTGACTGTTATGTTGAAATTCCAAACTATGGCTGGAATAAGTTGAACGCTTCATATTCATATGGCGGTGCTGAACTTCTTATGGATACTATTGAACACAATTTCGGTATTAAAATAGATGATTATGTTTGCGTTAATTTTGTATCATTCGCAAATATAATTGATTCTGTCGGCGGAATTGATATTGATATTACAGATGATGAGGCAAAGGAAATCAATACGATTTTACAAGCGGAAGTTAATTCCTTAATGGGTGATGATACATTGGCAGATTTGCTTAAAAAAGGCGGAAAACTTCATCTCAACGGTAAACAGGCTCTTTCGTATTCAAGAATAAGATATGTCGGAAATGCTGATTTTGAGCGTACGGAGAGACAGAGAAAAGTAACGGAGCTTGTTATCAACAAAATCAAGTCATTTGCACCGTCCGCAATAAGTAATATATCAGAAAGTGTACTTCCAAACGTTACAACAAATATGACTTCCAACGAACTTTATATGCTTTCTTTAAGAGTGCCATTCCTCACGCAATATGAAACAAAGCAATTACAGATACCAGCCGATAGTACATATTATGGTGCTGATTATGATGTCGGAAATGTTCTTGTTGTTGATTTTGATTCAAACTACAACATCATCAAGCAGAACGTTTTTGCAAAATAATAAAAACAACCCGAAAAGCTGTTGAACTTTTCGGGTTTATTGTTTATTACTTCATACTGCGGATTAATTTTTCAGCACTTGCAAGTTTTACACTTGTAACGAAAATTTCCATAGCTTTTGTCAAATCCTCAATAGAAGGATATGTAGGAGCAATTCTGATATTTCTGTCATTCTTGTCTACACCATATGGGAATGTAGCTCCCGCACCTGTAAGAGTAACACCTGCTTCGCTACAGAGTTTTACAATACGCTTTGCACAACCGTTCATTGCATTGAATGAAACGAAATATCCACCCTCCGGCTCTGTCCATTCACCGATTTCAAGTGGAGCGATTTCCTTTTTGAGCATATCGCACACAAGATTGAATTTAGGTGCTATAATTGCAGTGTGCTTTTTCATGTGTTCTATCATGTTCTCGAAGTTGCCGAAAAATTTAACATGGCGGAGCTGGTTCATCTTGTCATAGCTGATTATGCTTATACCAAGATGTTTTTTGAGTGATTCAACATTCTTTTTGCTTGCGCCCATTACTGCAACACCAGCACCGGGGAATGTAATTTTTGATGTTGAGCCGAAAATATATACAATATCTTCATTGCCGACTTTTTTTGCCTCATCAAGAATATTAAGGATATATTTCGGGTTGTCTGTAAGATGATGAATACAGTAAGCATTGTCCCAGAAAATGCGGAAGTCTTTAGCTTTCGGCTTAAGATTTGCAAATCTTTTTACAGTTTCATCACTATATGAAATACCGTCCGGATTTGAATACTGCGGTACACACCATATACCCTTGATTTCTTCATCTTCTGCAACAAGTTTTTCAATCATATCCATATCAGGACCAGTTGCAGTCATAGGAATATTAATCATCTCAACACCGAAAAACTCTGTAACCTTGAAATGTCTGTCATATCCAGGAACAGGACAGAGAAATTTTACTTTATCAAGCTTGCACCATGCTTCACAACCGTTGATGCCTTTATTAAATGCAACCTGTACAGCCCAGTACATAGAATTGAGACTTGAATTTCCGAATATGATTACTTCATCTTCATTTACACCAATCATATCAGAAAAAAGCTTTTTTGCTTCTGGAATACCGTCAAGCATACCGTAATTTCTTACGTCAACACCATTTTCGCTTACAAAGTCGCCGTCATCAAAAACGCTGAGCATATCAATACTCAATTCAAGCTGTTCTTTGCAGGGGTTTCCTCTTGACATATTAAGACAAAGACCCTGAGATTTAAAGTCATTATAAAGTGCTTCTGTTTCTTTTTTAAATTCAAGAAGCTGTTCTTTATTCATTTCAGATAATTTCATTTTAGGAACATCACCTTTCAAAATTTTCCGTATCTTCTGAACTGTACCATAATACAATCCGATACTTTAAGTATACCACAAGGGAAAAATAATTTCAAGTGACAAGATAACAAATAATATAGCTGAAATCAGGAATTTTTTAGTATTTTCATTCAAAAATGTGTTTCTGTCACGGCAAAATGTATATGAACGGCGGACAAATATAAAATATTTTTCTTATT
>CAMWKY010000353.1 GCA_947174965.1 uncultured Ruminococcus sp.
AAATAATATTATAAAAACATACAAAAAACATATCAGCATGGTATTATAATAACAGAAAGGAGGAAAATATGAAGAAGATACTTGTAATTGAAGATGCACAGCAGATTTGCGATGTGATACGGATTTATTTCAACAATGAGGGTGCGGAGACTGTAATAATACAGGACGGACAAAATGCTATTGATTTTATTGACAAAGGATTGAATGGTATTGGGCTTATTCTTCTTGATATTATGCTCCCGAATACAGACGGTTTCACTATATGCAGAAAAATCCGCATGACAAGTGATATTCCCGTAATATTCATTACCGCAAGAGGACGTGAAGAAGATATTTTGTATGGCTATACACTCGGTTGTGATGATTATATAGTAAAGCCGTTTTCACTTGCGGAACTCTATGCAAAGTGTATGGCATTTATGAGACGTGCAGAAGGCAGAGTGCTGTCTGATATTATAGATTGCGGAAGTATTACAATAAATCCGAATACATTGCAGTGCTTTGTTGACGGCAGTGAAATTGAACTTACTCCAAAGGCTTTTGCAATTCTGCATTATCTTATGAATCACATTGACTGGACAGTTGACCGTGATACTCTGCTGAATAATATATGGGGTTACGACTATTTCGGCAATGACAGAGTTGTTGACAATCATATCCGACTGTTGCGAAAGGCACTTGGCAAATCAGGTAAGCAAATCAAAACAATTATTGGCAGAGGTTACAGACTGACAAAAAATTAAACAAAAGGAGGACTTTTTATGAAATCAAAAATCAGGAGAAAAAAACGTGTTACTTTTATCAGGCTTTTTGCATCTTTTTCTGCAATTGCCGTATTCTTATCACTTATCTTTGCTAATTTATTCCACGAAATTCTTATAAGAGAGATACGAAGTGAGATTAGCAGGGAAATTATGTATAAAATGTCACAGATACAATCAAAAGTAAGTGAATTTAATGAAACAAGCAGAAATCCCATAAAACAGCTTGACGCTTTTATGACAGTATATACTTTTTATTCTGTTGCTACAGGCTATTATATAGTTAATTCGGGTTTTGATGAGAACTGCTATGCAGTATCCGCCCTAATCGACGACGAAACAGATACAGTTATAGCATCAAACAAGCAGAAACTTATTACTTTTCTTAAACTCAGAGACGGCGAAAGATTTTTTATGTATAGTTGTGACAGAGAGCTTTTCAATATTCCTGAACTTGACGAACTTTTCGACAATTATTCCGGTTACAGCTATGAAATCAGTTTTAACAGTATTTATGTAAATGAGGACGACTATTCATTTGTACCGCATGATGTTACAGTAGAAAAATTGCAGGATTCTGATGACGCTTTAAAGCTGGTAGAAATTGCAGAAACAAAAAAAATTGTTATAGATTTTGATAACGAAAATTATGAGCTTGTCAATCTCACTGAAAAATCAGAGAAAAAAGCTCCTCATACTTTTCTGGACAGTTTTCAAGGTTACGATAATTTTGACTATACTGCATTAACGGATTCAAGGTTAGAAACTTCAAATTTTCCTTTTGCTGATTCAACATCAGCAGGCTGGTTTTATAATAATAATCTGCTTGATGTACACGCAACAAATAAAGTATATATTGACGGCAAAACCTATACACTTCGTATGCTTTTTGTCCTTGACGAAAATTGCAAACCCATATCAGAATTTTATTGGAAGTATACAATAATATTCTCACTTACTGCACTTGTCCTTGCATTTATTCTCAGCCTTGCACAGCATATCATAAATAAAACACGCTATGCCTTTGAGGACTATCAGAAAGCACTTATAAATAATCTCTCTCACGACCTTAAAACTCCCATGACTGCTATCGGCGGTTATGCTGAAAATGCAAAAAAACAGCTTGAAAACGGCAAGTCTGAAGATATAGCATCATTTCTTGATGCAATTACAGAAAACGTATTTTACATTGACAATATTATAAACCGTACTCTTGAATTAAATCATCTCAATAAGATTCAGGAAGTGAAAAAAGAACTTGTTGAACTTCATAAAATAGCTGAAACATCAGTTGAAAAATATAACCTCATACTTGACGAAAAAAATATCACTGTTGAATTAAACGGCAGATGTGAATTAATGGCAGACAGAACTACTATTGAATCAGCAATAGAAAATCTTATATCAAATGCTGTAAAATATACTGCTGAAAACGGCAGAATACTTATTACAGCTGATAAAAATTCCCTCACTGTTACCAATGATACAACAGATACTATAGATACAAAAGATTTGATTATGCCATTTGTGAAGGGTGACAAATCAAGAAATGAAAATTCAAGTGGTATCGGACTATCGATAGTTCAGAGTGTAGCCGACCTGAATCATCTGAAATTCAAAATATCGTCATCAGAAAATCAGTTCAAAGCTGTTTTATCAAAGTAATCTCCAATACACCTCCTTATAACAAAAAGTCCTGAAATGCAACAATACACATTACAGGACTTTTTCTGTTTCAACAAGTCTTATCATTCTGCGAAAATTTCAATCAGCAGTTTTTTTCATACGACATAATCGCTTGGAAGATATGGATATATCTCCTCATATGAGTCCCTTTTCTGTTTGTCTGTCGGATTGGCAGGAATAAGCCCTGTCATATCTCCCCATGATGCAGAAGGGCAGACATATTCAAGCTCTTGATTGTCAGGTTCT
>CAMWKY010000354.1 GCA_947174965.1 uncultured Ruminococcus sp.
TCACCCTCATATATTATATCACTTTTCAATGGAATTTGCAATAGATGGTAGTATAATTCACAACGATGATGCCTACGAATATGACGACTGTTATTACTGTCACGAGTGCTATCAGAATATCCGCAGAAACGCATCAATACACGAATACAGCTACAAGCATACTCCTGTATTCTATGGTGATTCAAACCGTTATTTTGGTGTGGAGCTTGAAATTGACGGAGCAGGCAAAGACGACGATTATGCTGACGAACTTCTCGAAATCGCAAATGAAGACTATGAACACATTTATATCAAATCTGACAGTTCTCTTGACGACGGTATGGAAATTGTCACTTACCCGATGTCATTAGATTATCATAAAGACTTCTGCTGGGAGAAAATAATGCGTCATGCAGTATTTCTCGGTTATCGTTCTCACCAGACAAGCACCTGCGGACTTCATATTCACGTTAACCGTAACAGTCTTGGTCTTGACCGTGATGAACAGGACGAAGTTATCAGCCGTATTCTCTACTTTGTTGAGCATCACTGGAATGAAATGCTTAAATTCTCTCGCCGTTCCGAATACACTATGAACCGCTGGGCAGCAAGATACGGCTACGAAAATTCACCGAAAGCAATCATGGACAAGGCTAAGAAAAATTATGGTCGATATGTTGCTATCAATCTCTGTAACTACCATACCATTGAGTTCAGACTTTTCAGAGGAACTCTCAAACACAATACTCTTATTGCTACGCTGGAGCTGGTGAATAAGATTTGTGAACTTGCCGTTCTTATGGACGATGATGAAATAGCAAAATTATCATGGTCTGAATTTGTGGCAGGAATTACCGAACCCGAACTTATCCAGTACCTCAAAGAAAGAAATCTTTATATCAACGAAAAAGTCACAACAGAGGAGGAATTTTAATTATGTGTGCATTATACGGCTGGCTTGACTGCGGTAAAAAATTACCGCACAGACTTTTGAAGAAACTCACTCAGGCTCTCGCAAATGCTGCGGAAGAGCGTGGCACTGATGCCGCTGGAATATCTTATGTGAAAAATGGTCATGTCACAATCTACAAACGTCCGAAACCTGCTCATAAAATCAGATTCAATATTCCCGACAGAACAACAGCGGTAATGGGACACACAAGACTTGCTACTCAGGGAGACAAGGAAAACAACTGCAACAATCATCCGTTCTATGGTAAAGCTGATAAATCTTTTGCATTTGCTCACAACGGAGTACTGTACAATGACACAGCACTCAGCAAGGCATATAATCTTCCGAAAACAAAAATTGAAACTGACAGCTATGTTGCGGTTCAGCTTATCGAAAAATATGGAAGTCTTGATTTTGATTCACTCAGAAATATGGCTGAAGATGTTATGGGAAACTTTGTGTTTACGATACTTGACGAAAACAACACGCTCTACTTTGTTAAAGGCAACAATCCGCTTTATCTGATTTACTTTGAGCGTTTCGGACTATATGTGTATGCTTCAACAAAATCAATCATGGACAAAGCTCTTAAAATTGTAGGATTGCATTCTGACAATCCCACTATCATAAAGGTATGTGAGGGAGATATTATTTCAATCAATGTAAATGGCGAAATAGACAGTAGTTGCTTTACTCCCGAAAATTATTCGTTTTTCATTCCCAAAAGAACATGCTGTAATTTGGACTGGTACGACTGGGAAGGCGACAGCGATTACTGCGGATACACTGACGAAGAGGAACTCCTGCTTGATATGTGCAACTGCTACGGTATTGACGAAGATGATGTTCTCCTGCTTCTTGACTACGGCTATACTGCTATGGAAATCGAGGATATGTTTATGGACAATGACCTGCTCCGTTCATTTGTACAAGAGGTTAAGCAAAGCAGTTTCTATGACGATTTTACTTAACTGATAAACAACTAAACAAAAACCGTCTCAAAAAGTATACTTTCTGGGACGGTTCATTTTTTATCAAAAACGTGTGCCAAAAAGTCCGTTTTTGACTTTTGAGACGTTCCAAAAATGCAGGGACTTTTTGACACAGAAAGGAGCTACTATGGACAACAGAATTTATGGTTATGCAAGAGTTTCAAGCCGTGAGCAGAATGAGGACAGGCAGATTGAAGCTCTTATCTCTTTTGGTGTAAACAAGGATAATATTATTATTGATAAATGCTCTGGTAAAGATACAGAGCGTGATGGTTATCAATATCTTAAACGACAGATTCTCAGAAGCGGTGATACTCTTGTTATCAAAGAGCTTGACCGCCTGAGCCGTAATAAAAATGACATAAAGCACGAACTGGAATACTTCAAGAACAAGGGTGTACGTGTTAAGATACTGGATATTCCAACTACATTAAATGATTTCCCAGCGGAGCAGATGTGGGTTATGGATATGATTAATGCTATCCTGATTGAAGTGCTGGGCAGTATCGCAGAAAATGAAAGAAACAAAATCCGTTCCCGACAAAAAGAAGGTATCATTGCAGCCAAGAATAAAAATGTGAAATTCGGGCGACCGAAGGTTGCTGTACCTGAAAACTGGAACAGTATTTGTGAAAAAATCAAATCAAAAGAAATTACCGTATCCCAGGCAATCAAGATTCTAAATATCTCCCGTTCTTCGTACTACAGAATACATGTATCTAATACACATATCCTAGCCCACGAGACAGGCAGAAATCTCGTAT
>CAMWKY010000355.1 GCA_947174965.1 uncultured Ruminococcus sp.
CATCAGGACTGAATACAGGTATAATATTATTTTCAGATATGGTTGAATAGGGGATAAGCCTGAATCTTACTTTGCTTAAATCCGTGAAATCATTTTTCCCGAATATTATAACAGGTTTACCCGAAAAAAAATCCGTCAGAGCGTTTCCGGTATCGGCAAGACCTTTTGCTGTAAATATTTTTTCCTTGTATTTCACAATAATTTTATAGCAGTCTGAACTTTCGGGGACTTTATCACTGAATCTTTTGAAGATACACAAAACAGCATATAACAAAGCCGTTGAAATTACCAGCAGGAGCAGGGAAAAATCTATGTAGAAATATGAGTTGGAAAAGTGCATGAACTGCGGTTTAAACCATGAATATACAGCGTATATTGCACCTGCAAAGATAAAGTTTGCAGAGAAAAAAGCAGAAGTATTCTTTATCAGACGGCTTTTTCCATGAATACCAAATGCAACAATTACAACAGTTACAGCTGCGACAACTTTTATGGCAATATTGACAAAAAACGGCAGTTCAGGTGCAAGAATCAGTAAGGAAAAAAGACTTCCATAAAAAGATGCAAGAATACATCTTGATGTACTTAGTGGCGAAGATGTTATTTTTGATGTCGTTTTCAACAAGAAATAGTTGACGTAGATATTCAGCACGATTAAAACATCAATATAAATCGTCTGCACGGTTCACCTCCTTGTCTTAATTATATTATAATGCAAAGAGTCTGCGGTATATGTCGGATTTTGCGGTAAATAAAAAATATGTCCGAAAAAATAAAGCCGTATACAGATTATCTGCATACAGCTTTTATCTTAATATTTCAGAAACGGGAGAATAATAGCTCCCAGCATCATAATACCTGCAATAATAAGTACAGCAATTCTTGTCCACATGGGCTTTTTTGGTTTTTCACTCACTATATTTCACTCCTCAATGACGTTTTTTTGTGCGTTTTTTGCGGTTTGGCGTATAATCACCGAAAATACTGGATTTTTTACGTCTGCCATACGCTGATTTTCTGCGGTCGGGCTTGCTTGCTTTTTCAGTTCTGCGGACTTTATCCGTTTTTTCCTTGACTGCATTTCCCTTATAAAGTCTTACTTCAACTTTATTTCCGTTGATTTTCATGGGATTTGTAGTGTCAAGAATATAGTCTGTTTCAGTTTCGGGGATTTCTACTGTAGTATGATTGTCGAAGATGTCAATTTTTCCGAAATCCTTGCCCGACATACCTGTTGCATCAACCAATGCACCGAGAATAAAGTTAGGTGCAATTCTCTTGCTTCTGCCGATGCTTATATCGATTTTTACAGTCTTTGCGCCACTCTTTTTGCCTTTTTTCAATGGTTTTGGCATATCAAATTCAGGGAGACTTTCAATTTCTTTCTGTAAAATTGAATTTATAATTCGTGCAGATACTTCATGGTAATCAATTCCCATAGATGCAAGCTTGTCCAGAATATCGCTGACATTATCAGGAGCAGATGGCATTTCAACAATTTTCTGAATTATTTTTTCCTTTTTTGTCTCAATAATATCAGCCTTATCAGGCAATGGCAGTTCTGTTATTTCAGCCTTTGTATATTTTGCAATATCTTTCAGTTCATACTGCTGACGACGACTTGTAATGAGTGTATAGGCATTTCCTGTACGTCCTGCACGTCCTGTTCTGCCTATTCTGTGAATGTAGTATTCGTTATCCTGCGGAATATCATAGTTGAATACGGCATCAATATCGCTCACATCAATTCCACGTGCGGCAACATCAGTTGCAATAAGAACAGAAGTTGATTTTGATTTAAAGCTGTTCATTACCTGTGTGCGCTGTGCCTGTTTCATATCGCCGTGCAATCCTGTAGCACGTATACCACTTTTTACAAGTTCCTCTGTAAGTTCGTCAACCATTTTTTTTGTATTGCAGAAAATCATTGCAGATTCAGGTGAATACGCAGTCAGCAGTAACTTGAGTGCATCTGTTTTTCTGCCCATAGCTGTCATGAAATAATACTGCTTAACTGATTCAACAGTTTTCTGTGCAGATTTTATCTTAATCTGTACCGGCTCATGCTGATATTTTTCTGTTATTGCAAGAATTTCAGGTGGCATTGTTGCAGAGAAAAGAACTGTTTGTTTTTCTTCTGGCATTTTTGATAAGATTGATTCAATATCCTCACGGAATCCCATATTAAGCATTTCATCAGCCTCATCAAGAATAACTGTGCGGATATTATCAAGTTTGAGAGTATGCCTGTTTATGTGGTCAATAACACGTCCGGGAGTGCCGATTACAATATTCGCACCTCGTTTAAGTTCCATAATCTGACGTTCCATGCTTGCACCGCCATAAACAGCAGATGTCTTTACAATACGCTTATATTTTGAAAATTTCCTGATTTCCTCACAAGCCTGCATGGCAAGTTCACGAGTAGGACATAGAATAAGTACAGCAACCGATTTTTTATTGACATCTGTAATGCTTTCAACAGCGGGAATACCAAAAGCAGCAGTTTTTCCCGTACCTGTGTTTGAGCGTCCTATAACGTCTGCTCCTTTGAGAAGCAGGGGGATACTTTGCTGTTGAATATCGGTCATTTCTGTGAAACCGAGTTCCTCAACAGCATCAATTATTTCCTGTGATAAATTTAATTCATTAAAACGCATTTTGTTACCTTTCCTTTAATATAT
>CAMWKY010000356.1 GCA_947174965.1 uncultured Ruminococcus sp.
GGGAAAAATCAATTATACTTTATAATCAAATTTTTGGAACCATTATGTGATAGGCGTAAAAATAAAGAATTGTTTAAGGAAGTTCCTGATTGTATAAAGATTAATCCAAGTTTAAATACATTAAGTTCGCTTAGTAGTTATGCTCTAACACCTGAGAATTTAGTAGGATTTCTTCAAGCTCATAAAGAAAAGTTCTCGTTATGTATTAAATAAAAAAATAACAGCTGCACCCGAAGGCACAGCCGTCCAAACTCAAATATAAACCATACACTCAAAAATAACTTTTCTTGCCATAACAATAAAGCAGTTTTGTAAACAAAGCATCTTTTCAGCATCACCACTGAGGATAGCTATCTGATAATAGCTGTCGAACTTCTTCCAACGCTCTACCTGACGAAATATAGCTTCACCGACTTTTAGTTCGCGGTCATCAAGATATTTGATAATCTTACCTGTATTGACGAGCCTGCGAAGCCTGTTGGGGTACTTACTGTCAGAATAATGAAGATGATACCTGATATAATCGGTGTGTAGGTTTTATGCTCCTCAGTGAGCGTGTCAACGTTAAAATGTGTGACTGTCACAATGTTGGTATCAAGTTTCCACTAAGAGACGTTCATCTTTTTCTGAGGATTGTATGAGGTCTGTTCATTCTTATATCTGCTCATATCGATTATAGACTTTAACATTTCAAGGACAAGCTGTGCGCTTGCTCTGAAACCTTTGTGGAACTCATTACGGTTGGAAAAATTGTGCAGATCAATGTCAGCGGATTGATAAGTATCAAGAGCATCCTTGTAAATCAGGAAAGGATTTCAGCAACTCTGCTTCTGCTTTGACAAGCCTGTCCATAGCAGACTTATACGCATCATCAACGTTCTCAATTTCTGTCAGGTGAAATGGGAAGCAATTATATACTAAGTAAATTTTTCATTCTTGTACCTTCATTATGTAGTTGTTTTTTGATTAAAAAGAAAACAGGAGTATACCACAATAAAAAATTCTGTCCTTTGTTTGTCCTTTATTATTACAAAAAAGTATGGGAATACAGGACAAATCGATTTTTGTAACTTGCTCTGAGATGGCGGAATACAGGGGAATTATTGAAGTAGCTGAAAGATGAAAAAAATATTCAATACAATTCAAGTCCTTCTGCCCCTGCCAGTATCAATACTCTGAAACGGCTTTAAATCGTCATTTCAGAGTTTTTCTTTTGCCTGAATTATATTCTGTCCTTTGTTTGTACTTGTCGGAACACAAAAAACCTGTATTAAGCAGATTTGCTGAATACAGTTTTTTTCTTATTTGCATTATAATCAAAGCATAAATTTATTAAAATTATTACCAAAGCCGATATTATCATTTTTGTAATTGCTGAGTATAATCTGAATTTCAGGCTTTTTACTGTCAATTGTATATCCAATAAGCTTGTCAATATTTTCTTTTGTGACATAGCTCAAAGACAGAATCTTTGTGAGATTTTCTGCATCGTCATTATCCACACACTGCTTGACTGTCTTTGTGATATTCTTTTTAATGTATGCTTTTGCAGTTTCGTTGTCATGCTCAAAAGCAAGAAATATTGCAAGCGGAATCTTACATACAAGCCTTGACATACCGGAGAAAATCTGTTCTCTTTCATCAGAATTTGCAGTAACAAAATCAACAATATTTTCCTTTTCTGCTTTGGTGAATTTATTGTTATATATTTTTACGGTTAATTTTCTGCCCTTGATTGTTATATTTTTCAAACAGTCACAGCCTTTAAAGGCATCTCTTCCAATTTCTGAAACATCAGTGGAAATTGTCAGGCTTGCAAGCAATCCACAACTAAAAAATGCACTGTTTCCGATACTTTCTACACTATCAGGTATAACTATACTTTTAAGGCAGTGACAGCCCCAGAATGTACCGTATTCTATGACTTTAACGTTTTTGGGAATGTTTACACTTTCAAGAAAATAGCAGTGTTCAAATGCACCATGTCCGATACTTTTAACATTATCAGAAATTACTGCACTTTTCAGACTCATACACGAATAAAAAGCCATATTACCTATACTTTCAACACTGTCAGGAATTACAATACTTCTTATTTTTGAATTGAAAAACGCTTGTTTTGCTATGCTTGTAACTCCGTAAGGGATAACAACTTCCGCATCAATTTTTTCTTCTATGTACTTTTTAAGCACACCGTTTTCAATTTCAAATCCCATAGAACACCTCTTTAAATACTATTTTGTATCAATGTTATCAGTGTTTTCGCCTTTGGATTTTTTAAATTCATTGACTAATGCGTGCAAAAAGACTTTATTTTCAAGTGCTGAATCTTTCTGATAACAATCAAAATAAATGCCCTTTTTATGAATAATATGGCTCATGTATCTTATTCCACGCTCAACCCAGTAACTTGTTGTATTCAAATCCTTTTCTATTAAAGGATAAAGATACTTTGAAAAGTTGGTGAAGTTTTTAGGGTTTTCAAGAAGTCTCTGCACACTTAGACATACAATAAAAAAGCTATTCATATAGCATGGAAATCCGAGTTTTTCAAGAAATTCAATAATTTCAACTGAAATGTTTGAATCCTTTTCAAACAAATCCTTGATAATTCCAAAACAGACATCATTCAAACTTGTATTTGTTGTAAAGTATCTATTTATACCG
>CAMWKY010000357.1 GCA_947174965.1 uncultured Ruminococcus sp.
AAAATATGCAGTATACATTGATAAAAGGCGGTACTTTTCAAATGGGAAGTCCGGAAAGCGAACCTGAACGCAGTTCCGATGAAATTCAGCACAGCGTGACTGTAGGAGATTTCTATATGTCAAAAACTGAAATATCACAGAAAGAGTATCAAGAGGTAATGGGCGTAAATCCCAGTGCAACGAAAGGCGATGATCTTCCTGTTACCAATATCACTTGGTATGATGCTGTGCAGTATTGCAATAAACTGAGTCAGAAAGAAGGACTTGATCCTTGTTATACAATTTCGGAAAACACTGTAACTTGGGATAAAAGTGCAAATGGCTACCGTTTGCCTATCGAAGCCGAATGGGAATACGCTGCCCGTGCCAATACTGACACGCCTTTTAGTTTCGGAGACTATGTTCACAACAGTGATGCAAACTGCTACAATGCTTACGGCTACAATAACGATGCAAGCGGTAACTGGGTAAACGGATCAGGCGCATATCTTAGAAAAACAGTAGCAGTCGATCAGTATGCTGCAAACGACTATGGTCTTTATAATATGCACGGCAATGCTGCCGAGTGGGTCTGGGATTGGTACAGTGAGTATGATTCCGAAACAGTTACCAACCCTACCGGTTCTGAAAGCGGCAACGCTAAAATTGTCAGGGGCGGCGGTTGGAATGACCACCCGAAGCATATACGCTCTGCCTACCGTGGCGCTCAGCCTGCCGATGTGGGGCTTTACAGCATTGGTATTCGTCCTGTACGAAATGCAGGAACTGCAACAGGCAAAATCAAAAGTGTGTACAGTGCCAAAGCGGAGCAGAAAACCGGAAAAACACTCATAGTTTACTTCTCTCAGACGGGAAACACCGAGGGATTGGCTGATCTTATCCATGAAATGAGCTGTGCGGACATTGTTCGTCTGGAACGTAAGATACCCTATTCCTCCAGCAGTAACGGTCCTGTACTTTATGGGGAGGCATTGGACGAACTGCGTGCCGAGGCTGTTCCTGAGCTGAAAGAATATCCAAATATTGACCAGTATGATACGATTCTCCTCGGTTATTGCAACTGGTGGTCATCAATTCCTGCATCTGTTCGCAGTTTTTTGATACATGACGATTTCAGCGGAAAGACTATCGTTCCGTTTTGTTCTATGGGCGGAGGTCGTTTCGGACAGACAATCAGCGCCATTGCCAAATTAGCTCCCGACAGCGTTATCAAGGAGGGCTTGGAGGTCACTTATTCCTCGTATGACCGTGATGAAATAGAGGATTGGCTGAAAGCAATCAACATAAAATAATTAGCCTTCACAGGCAGAATGGAGATTATTATGAGTAAAAAAATAGTACAAACCGCCGGAAAAGAACAACTCGGAGAATTTGCACCGATGTTTGCACATCTCAATGATGATGTGCTGTTCGGAGAGGTATGGAATGAAGAAGCGATAGATGTTAAAACAAAATGTATCGTTACGGTAGTATCGCTTATGGCTTCGGGAATTACCGATACGTCGCTGACATATCACTTGCAGAATGCAAAGGCACACGGCGTTACAAAGGAAGAAATTGCGGCGATTATCACTCATGCAACGATGTATGTCGGTTGGCCAAAGGGCTGGGCAGTATTCCGTCTTGCAAAAGAGGTGTGGAATGAGGAAACTCCTGCAATGACCGAAAAGGAAAAGTATCAGAATACAATTTTCTTCCCTGTTGGCGAACCCAATGATGCTTTTGCAGAATATTTTGTGGGACAGAGCTATTTAGCTCCCGTATCCACAGAGCAAGTTCCGATTTTCAATGTAACCTTTGAGCATGCCTGCCGCAACAACTGGCACATACATCGTTCAAAAAGCGGAGGCGGTCAGATGCTTATCTGCGTTGGCGGTCGGGGATATTATCAGGAATGGGGAAAAGATGCGATTGAAATGAATCCAGGCGACTGCATCAACATTCCTGCTAATGTCAAGCATTGGCACGGAGCTGCTCCCGATTCGTGGTTTTCGCATCTTGCTGTCGAGATAAACGGCGAGGAAACAAGCAATGAATGGCTGGAAGCGGTTTCCGATGAGGATTATGGTAAATTAAAATGATCGGAGAAACAATATGAAAAAAGCAGCATTAACAATACTTTCATTTTTCTGCATTTTTGCAATGTCCGGCTGTGGAAATTCTCAGACAGATAGTAATATTAATTCTGACAGTACAGTTCAGAATACAACAGCAGAACCCACTGAATCTGAAAAAACAACTGCTGAAAATTCTGATATAATTCCAACATCCGAATCAGTTACAACACCTGAACCCGAAGAAGAAAAAGACAGTACGGAGGATGAAACCTTAGTAGTTTATTTTTCTGCTACAGGTACGACAAAAGGTGTTGCAGAGCGTATTGCATCGGTAACAAATGCCGATTTGTACGAAATAATCCCTGCCGAGCCTTACAGCTCCGATGACCTTGACTGGCACGACAGTAAAAGCCGGACATCAATTGAAATGAATGATACCGATGCACGTCCGGCAATTGCAAGCGATACGATCTCACTTGACAGCTATTCAACAGTTTATATCGGCTATCCGATATGGTGGGGCGAAGCTCCGAGAATTATGAGTACATTCGTTGAGAGTTATACTAGCCTCTAATCTAATATCCATTCAAAGAAGAATCTAACAATTCAA
>CAMWKY010000358.1 GCA_947174965.1 uncultured Ruminococcus sp.
GCTGTGATATATGCTGCATTTTTTGAATGAATATCCATCAGAGTGGGAGGGTTTTGAACAGGGACGCTGGTGCAATACATCTGTTAATGTCCGTGATTTCATAAAAAAGAACTACACCCCTTATGAAGACGACGAAAGTTTTCTTGCTGAACCTACAGAGGCTACCAAAAAACTCTGGGAACAGGTTATGGACTTATCACGTCAGGAGCGTGAGGCTGGCGGTGTTCTTGACATGGATACTAAAATTGTCTCCACAATTACTTCTCATGGTGCTGGTTATCTCAATAAGGACTTGGAACAGATTGTGGGCTTACAGACTGACAAGCCTTTCAAACGTTCTTTACAGCCTTTCGGAGGTATAAGAATGGCACAAAATGCCTGCTCACAATATGGCTATGAAGTTGACCCTGAAATCGTAAAGATATTCACAAAATACAGAAAAACTCACAATCAGGGCGTTTTTGACGCTTATACTCCTGAAATGAGACTTGCACGTAAATCAGCTATTATAACAGGTCTTCCTGATGCTTACGGCAGAGGTCGTATTATAGGCGATTACAGACGTGTTGCACTTTATGGTATTGATATTCTTATCGCCGACAAAAAGCATCAGATTGAAACATCTCTTGTACGTATGACATCAAAAAATATTCGTCTCCGTGAAGAACTTGCTGAACAGGTACGAGCATTGGAAGAACTTAAGGAACTCGGCAGAATCTACGGATTTGATATTTCCAGACCTGCATCAAATGCAAAAGAAGCTGCACAGTGGCTCTATTTCGGTTATCTTGCGGCAGTAAAGGAGCAGAACGGCGCAGCTATGTCACTCGGACGTACTTCAACATTCCTCGATATTTATATTCAACGTGACATGGAAAAAGGTATTCTGACAGAAGAACAGGCACAAGAACTTATTGACCATTTTATTATGAAACTCCGTATAGTTAAATTTGCCCGTACTCCTGAATACAATGAGCTTTTCTCGGGTGACCCGACATGGATTACAGAGTCAATCGGCGGTGTTGACGTTGACGGTCATCATCTTGTAACAAAAAACAGCTTCCGTTATCTCCATACACTCGAAAATCTCGGAACTGCTCCCGAACCGAATATGACTGTACTCTGGTCGCAGAAACTTCCACGAAAATTCAAGGAATACTGTGCAAAAATGTCAATCAAGACATCATCAATCCAGTATGAAAATGATGATATGATGAGAGTTATTCATGGTGACGACTATGCAATCGCCTGCTGTGTATCTTCTATGCGTGTCGGAAAAGAAATGCAGTTCTTCGGCGCAAGGGCAAATCTTGCAAAATGTCTCCTTTACGCTATAAACGGCGGTATTGACGAGCGTATGAAAGTTCAGGTTGGACCTAAATTCAGACCTGTTGAGGGCGATTATCTCGATTTTGATGACGTATGGGACAAGTATGAAGCTATGATGGAATGGCTCGCAGGTCTTTATGTCAACACACTTAACGTAATTCACTATATGCACGACAAATATTGCTATGAAAAACTCCAGATGGCTCTCCATGACAGAGATGTAAAACGTTATTTCGCTACAGGTATCGCAGGACTTTCAGTTGTTGCGGATTCACTTTCAGCTATCAAGTATGCCAAAGTAAAAGTTATCCGTGACGAAGATGGCATTGTCACAGATTATCAGATTGAGGGAGATTTCCCGAAATACGGCAATAATGACGACCGTGTAGACGATATTGCAGTTACAGTTGTACGCAAGTTTATGGACTGCGTAAGAAAACACCACACATATCGTGACGGTGTGCCTACAATGTCAATTCTTACAATTACATCAAATGTTGTTTATGGAAAGAAAACTGGCAATACACCTGACGGACGTAAAATGGGAATACCGCTTGCTCCCGGTGCAAATCCAATGCATGGCAGAGATACTCACGGTGCAACAGCTTCTCTTGCATCTGTTGCAAAACTGCCGTTCCGTCACGCTCAGGACGGTATTTCAAATACTTTCTCAATCATTCCTGATGCACTTGGAAAAGATATGCAGGTATTTGTCGGTGATATTGACCTTGATAAACTTGCAAAAGAGGATAATGAATAATGCTGAAACCAAATAATCCGCAGGAACTTGCCGATTTGATTGATTCGCTCATGGCAGGCGGAAGCGGTCATGTAAATATTAAATCTGCCGACGATTCAGAAATAAAGGTTGACATTGTAAACAGCACCGACTATTGCGGAAATAAAGGTGCTTGCTGTCAGCCGACGGAAAATGCAGTTGACGAAGATTAGGAGGAATTTTTTATGGATAATCAGAAACAGGTTGACAATCTTATTGAACTTCTTGACGGTTACGTTGAAAAAGGCGGTCATCATCTTAATGTAAATGTATTTACAAAAGAAACACTTCTTGATGCTCAAGCTCACCCCGAAAAGTACCCACAACTTACGGTGCGTGTTTCGGGCTATGCTGTAAACTTTGTGAAACTCACCAAAGAACAGCAGGACGACGTTATTTCACGTACTTTTCACAGTGCATTATAAATTGCAGAAAAAATTTTTAATCATAGCACTCCTGTTCATATCAGGGCAGAAGTGCTATAATTTTTTATTGGCAAATTATTCTGCATGATGTATAATTGTTATTAATATTAATCGAAATTAACT
>CAMWKY010000359.1 GCA_947174965.1 uncultured Ruminococcus sp.
AAAAATTCCTTTACGATTTCAGCAAATGAGTTTACAGCAGAATCAGTCTTTGAAATATCTCCGATACCTGCCATAGCACTGTCGGGACGTCCACCGCCTTTTCCGCCTGTCAATGCTGAAACTTTCTGCACAAGCTTTCCTGCATGAGCCTTGTTTTTAACTGCGCTTGCCGTACATACGCAATAAAGCGTACCCTTTTCACCGTTTATTCCTGCAAAGAGTGCAACAACAGCATCTTCCTTATCTTTTATGCTGTCACCCATTTTTCTTAAAGCATCAGGAGTTGTGCCGTCAATTCTTGCGGAAACAACTTTTACGCCGTTCACTTCTACAGCATTGTTAAACATTGATTCAGCCTTTGCATTTGCAGCCTGCTGATTAAGTGATTCAAGTTTTTTGTCCTTTTCTTTGAGTTCAGCCACAACAGATGCGCATTTTTCTGGAAGTTCATTTACATTTGCAAGTTTAAGTGCCTTTGCGGATTTTGCGATAGTTTCCTTATAGCTGTTGAGAAGTTCAAGAACGTTCATTCCTGTAACTGCCTCAATACGTCTTACACCTGATGCAACTGAACTTTCAGAAACAATCTTAAATGCACCGATTTCAGAAGTATTTGATACGTGAGTACCACCACAGAACTCTATTGAATCAAAAGCCTGCACAACTCTTACTGTATCGCCGTACTTTTCACCGAATAATGCCATAGCACCAAGCTTTTTAGCCTCCTCAATAGGCATTTCACGTGTAGTAACTTCATGAGCATTAAGAACAGCCATATTTATAATTCTTTCCACACTCTCAATTTCTTCAGCAGTCAATGCGCTGAAATGTGAGAAGTCGAAACGGCATACTTTATCATTAACAAGCTGTCCTGCCTGATGAACATGGTCGCCGAGAACTTTACGGAGTGCATTTTGAAGAAGATGTGCTGATGTGTGATTGCACATTGTCTTTCTTCTTGCAAAGCTGTCAACAGATGCCTTTACAACTTCACCTTTTGAGAGTGTGCCAAGAATCATATCAGCTATGTGCATGAAATGACCCTCTGATTTTACTGTATCATTGATATTTGCAGTACCCTCTGTATTCGGGTTGTAAATACTTCCCTTGTCGCCTGCCTGACCACCGCTTTCTGCATAGAATGGAGTTTTGTCAAGTACAATTACAACACTGTCGCCTTCCTCTGCTGTCTCAATTTCAACGCCGTCTTTATAGATAGCAAGTATTCTTGCATCATTTTCTTCAAAAGTTGTGTATCCCGTAAATACTGTTTTTGGTGCATCAACTTTAATGCTGTTGTCTGCCCATGATGAGCCAGCTTTTCTGTGATAGTCCTCTTTTGCCATTTCACGCTGTTTTTGTGCAAGTTCTCTGAATCTGTCAACATCAACAGCAATTTCCTTTTCTTCACATATTTCAATTGTAAGGTCAATCGGGAAACCGTATGTATCAGCAAGCTTGAAAGCATCATCACCTGAAAGAACGTTCTTATTTTGTGCAGAGAGTTCAGCGATAAAGCCGTTAAGAAGTTCAGTTCCCTTGTCGATTGTCTTTGCAAAAGCTTCTTCTTCAACTCCGATAATTTTCTTGATATACTCACTTTTTTCAGCAAGTTCAGGATATGCACCAGCATTTTCCCTGATTACAGTATCGCATACTTCGCAAAGAAATGCACGGTTTATTCCTAAAAGTCTGCCGTGACGTGCGGCACGTCTGAGAAGTCGGCGGAGAACATATCCCCTGCCCTCATTTGATGGCATAATTCCGTCACCTACCATTAAAGTTGTACTTCTTATATGGTCTGTAATTACACGGAGTGAAACATCTTTCTTTTCGTCCTCCTTGTATGTTACACCTGCAATTGACGAAATATGTTTCATAATGTTCTGAACAGTATCAACTTCAAAGATATTATCTACATTCTGCATAACACAAGCAAGTCTTTCAAGTCCCATACCTGTATCAATGTTCTTACTTTTCATTTCAGTATAATTGCCATTGCCGTCACTATCGAACTGACTAAAAACAAGATTCCATATTTCAATAATATTATCCTTGTCGCCCTCTGCTTCAAAGCCTGCACGGTCAAGCTTTCTGCCACTGCCTGCACGGTCAAAATGGATTTCACTGCATGGACCACAAGGTCCTGAACCATGCTCCCAGAAGTTGTCTTTTTTGCCGAGACGGATAATTCTGTCATGTGGAATACCGATATTATTTTCCCACAACTGTTCTGCTTCGTCATCACTCTCATATATTGTAATCCAAAGACGGTCAGCAGGAATTTCAAGTACATCTGTCAAAAACTCCCATGCCCACTCTATAGCCTGTGGTTTGAAATAGTCACCAAAAGAAAAGTTGCCGAGCATCTCAAAATAAGTACCGTGACGTGCTGTTTTTCCTACACTTTCAATATCTGGTGTTCTGATGCACTTCTGACAAGTTGTAACTCTCACATTAGGCGGAACAGCCTGTCCGAGAAAGTATTTTTTTAAAGGTGCCATGCCTGAATTTATCAGAAGCAGACTCTTGTCACCCTGAGGCACAAGAGAAGCACTCGCCATTCTTGTATGATTCTTGCTTTCAAAGAAAGAGAGATATTTTTCACGTAGGTCATTAAGTCCTGTCCACTGCATATTGT
>CAMWKY010000360.1 GCA_947174965.1 uncultured Ruminococcus sp.
TCATATATAGTAAGACAGATTGTTATTTTTTCTACATCTTTTCTTATGGAATCAAGAGAAATATTTATTTCCGCATCATCAGGCAGATTCATATTTCCGCTGTTAGACTGAAAAATCACACTGTTGTCACTGCTTTTGTCCTGTCCATAAAAAATAAAACAACTTTCATCAGGAACTTTTCCATTTTTTGCAAGCATAAATGCAGAGGCATCAACTTCACAGGCAGAGTTTGAACATTCCCAGCCTATGCCTATTTTCAATTTAATTGGAATACTGCCGTTTTTTCCTGCAATAGTCCATTTCTGTCCTTTGATTAATAAATTTTCACTGCTGACAATTCTTTTTCTTTTTATGGTTGATTTCACACTTGTCTGCTGTACATCTTGATAAGCATTGCAATTTGCGGTTGATAATATTGAATTAAGCTTATTTTGTGATATATTTGCAATGCTTAATGATGACTTAATTATATTTGAATTATTTTTACCATAAAGACGTGATACATCTGAAGTTGAAACCGCATGAGTTATTTTTTCAGGTACGATAAATTCCAAAAAATCACCCTTTCAGATTTTCACAAAATATTTTCTGAAAATCTTGTTTTTTTTGTAGATGCAGGACAAAAAAGCACCGCCCTTTGCATAGATGTAAAAAATGCAATAAGCGATGCCTGATTAATGTGCTAATATCGTACATCTCTTACAGTTTACATATCAGCGAAATCTTTTTGCAAGAGACCTAATATCATTATCATGTGTTCCCTGTCCGATAGCATTAAATTGCCAGATATTATTACAACGACACATTTCACCGAAAATCATTCCTGTCATTCCGCTGTAATCTTCGGTTAAGTTGTATTTACAAAGTTCCTGATTTGTTTCTGCATCAAAAATGCGGATAAAAGCATTTGAAATCATGCCAAAGTGCTGATTACGTTCACTGGACATATATATATTGACAACAAATATAACTTTATCACAGTTTGACGGGAGTTTTTCCAAATCAACTGTAATCTGCTCATCATCGCCGTCGCCTGCACCTGTAAGATTATCGCCCATATGGATTACAGAACCAGTTTTATGCTTTAAATTGCCGAAATATACAATATCAGAATCATTTACAAGCTTTCCGTTTCTGCATATAATAGCTGACGCATCACAATCAATCGGATGTGCTTTTTTAAAAGATGCAAAAAAACCTTTTTTCTGCATTTCGTCCCAGCCAAGTCCAACTACAACTTTACGAAGTACTCCCCCGTTAGTTTTTTTTAGTTCAACTTTCTGTCCTTTTACAAGATTAACAGACATAATTTTTACCTTTCTGTTTTATACTGTTTTTCTATCAAACATTAACTCCGAAATTTTTACAGAGTGCATAAAGACCACCTGCAAAACCACTTCCGATAGCGTTAAACTTCCATTCTGCACCATGCTTGTAAAGTTCGCCTACAACAATAGCTGTTTCAACAGAAAAATCTTCACCAAGGTCATAACGGATAATTTCTTTTCCTGTAACTTCGTCGATAATGTGAATATAAGCGTTTGAAACCTGTCCGAAATTCTGCGCACGGACATCAGCATCATAGATTGTTACAGTAAAGTCAATTTTGCTGATATTAGCAGGAACTTTACTTAAATCAACCTTGATAACTTCGTCGTCGCCTTCGCCTTCACCTGTAAGGTTGTCGCCTGTATGAATAACAGCACCTGATGAATGCTGTAAATTGCTGTAGAAAATGAAGTCAGAATCACTTGGAACTCTGCCGTTGTCACCAAGAAGAAATGCAGAAGCATCAAGGTCAAAATCTGCTCCGCCGTCGTATTTATTTGTATCCCAGCCAAGACCTACAACGAGTTTTGAAAGACTTGGATTTCCTTTTGTAAGGTCAATTTTCTGACCTTTTGTTAAACTAATTGCCATTTTTAATCACCTCAAGTTTTATAATCAGACATTAACACCAAAATTCTGACACAATGCCTTTAAGCCACCCTGAAAACCACTGCCGATTGCATTGAATTTCCATTCTGCACCGTTACGGTAAAGTTCGCCTACAATAATAGCTGTTTCAATAGAATAATCTTCACCAAGGTCATAGCGGATAAGTTCATCGCCTGTTGCCTCATTCATAACACGAATATAAGCATTTGAAACCTGCCCGAAATTCTGGTGACGTGTATCAGCATCATAGATTGTTACAGTGAAATCAATTTTTGAGATTTCAGCAGGAACACTTGCCAAATCGACCTTAATCTGTTCGTCGTCTCCATCGCCCTCACCTGTAATGTTATCACCTGTATGAATAACAGAGCCGGAAGCGTGTGTTGTATTGCTGTAGAAAATGAAGTCTGAATCATCACCGACTTTGCCATTGTCCTTTGTTAAAAATGCAGCTGCATCAAGGTCAAAATCTGAACCGCCATCATACTTGTTAACGTCCCAGCCAAGACCTACAATAATTTTCTTAAGTCCGGGATTTGTCTTTGTAAGGTCAACTTTCTGTCCCTTTGTCAAATTTACTGCCATTGCTGATTACCTCGCTTTACGATTAAATATAGTTCACATTTATGATGACGAAAAATTCCTTGAATTTTTGCCAAAAAAAGGCACATCATACATATAATATGATT
>CAMWKY010000361.1 GCA_947174965.1 uncultured Ruminococcus sp.
TTCCGATTTATTTTACTAATATTATACATCAAAAAAACTGTTATGTCAATAGAAATGCCATAGTATTTTGGACTTATAATCAAAAATACTATGGCTAAAAATTTCTATATGGGTATCACTCTTAAAAAGCGAATTTTTTTAATTTGTAAGAGCTTTTCTCATAAGAATCATATCAAATACATCAATTCTGTTGTCATTATTCATATCAGCATTTTCTGCCTGTTCAGATGTAAGACTGATTTCAGCGAGTATGTGTTTTGTGAGAAGTACAGCATCAGCAACATTAACAGAACCGTCGCTGTTTATATCGCCCTTTACTGCAACAGGAGATGTAGTTGTTGTAGTAGCCATTGTTGTGGTAGTAGTTGTAGTCGTTGTTGTGGCGGTTGTTGTGGTTGTAGTAGTCATTGTTGTGGTAGTTGTTGTTATTACAGCCGTTTCAAGTATCCAGTCCTGACAGTTCACGCCGTTTACTTCCCACTGCTGAACATTAGCACCGCTTTCCTTGCTTGCTGCATCGACTTCAACAGCAGATTTTCCGCCTGATACTCTTGTAAGAATCTTGTACGAACCGTCAGCATTTTTAACAAACATGAACTGCTGATTTGTACCCTTGTTTGATTTGTAGATGTCAATATTTGTGCCATTGTCGGTCTTTTTTCCGAAAACGTCAAGAACATAGGTATCACCGTCACCCACAGCAGAAACGATATAATAATATCCGTCACCTGCATCAACAAGTTTCCATATATCGTGGATTGTATCATCAGAAGTACCCCACTGCTGAACGTTTGCACCGTTTTCAGCCTTTGCACTGTCAACCTGCATATAGAGGTTGGAATTTACGTTTCTGAATCTGTATGTAGAACCATTTACAAAAGTCTCTGCTGTAGGTGTAGGATTTGTCATAGGCTCATTCGGAGCAGTATTGAATCCCGCACTTGGCACACCTTTTTTGCCGTATCTCAAATACATCATGTTTCCGCCTGCTGTCTGACAACCGCTGTAAGCGTCACAATAATTCTTTGCATTATCAGCAGTAACAGTAACATAGCTGTAATTTGAGGCGGGTCGCCATGTACAGATTTTTGCAGAACCCTCAATGCCAAGACGTTTACAGTTTATACCCTTTGAGCCTGAATCCGCAAAAGCACCTGCATGAGTAACCTCATTCCAGTCACATACAACATTGCCTTTTGTAGATGCGCCATCATAATAACAGTTTTCAGCAAAAAGCTTGCAATCTGAATGAACAGTGTAAGCCATACTGAAATCATATACATAGTTATTGAATGAATGGAAATAGCCATATCTCATAAGACCGGGCGCACGTGTAAGAGTTTTGTTGAATTTGTTGCTTATAAGGGTCATTCGTGGGTAGTTGTTGTGATTCTGATATGATTCTTCTGTATCATCAGGATAGCCAAGTATCAGACCGTATTCGTGAAGACCAAACGAACTGTCCGAAACCGTGCAGTAGTCAGATTCATAACAGCACGCAAGGAATTTATCCCAGTCTGGAACATCTTCACCCATAGTATTATAACCTGAATGACCTGTAAAAGTAACATGGTCAACCCATAAATTCTGTCCCGACTTAAAATAAACCTGAATTGAGTCATTGCCGTTTGATTTTGCATCGTGATTCATTTCAAAGTTCTTGATGATTACGTTGTTTCCCTTTTTGTTTGATGTGAGAAACTGAACGTTATTGAGCGAGTGATTGCCGTAACTTCCGACAATAGTTTTATTGTCTCCGATATTAATACGACCGTCAGGGCAGTAATAATGATTACCGCTTGAATCAAGAGTAAGATTTGTAACACTGATATTCTTGTTTACAACAATTGTATAAGGTGTATCGGATTCAGCGTATTTCTTGAGAGTTGCAAAGTCGCCGACTTCAACTACTTCACCGAAAAGACCGCCTATGTCACCTGCCTTGATATTGCCAGTATTGTCGTCCATGCAATATCCTGCAAAACCCTGTAAGCCGTCTGAATTGAGAAGCCAAAGCTGACTGTCTGCACCCGTATAGCTTTCAAGCTTCATGCCTGCACTGCTTTGAGTGAGAGCAAGATTTGTGTCTGAATAGTTTACTATTTTGTAGTAAAGGTCATTTCCGTGACTATCATTCTTTACAGGGACAACATACCAGTGCTGTGACTGGACAGACTCCGCACCATACATTATAACATCAGTACCAGATTTTACATTGTAGCCTGCTGGTGTGAGCATACGACCTGATTCAGCATTTATAAACTTGAAAAACGTACCTTTTGAGTCTGCGCCTACACGGTCAAAACGCCATGAGGGTGACAAATCATTTCCAAGAGCCTTTACAGAAAGTGTAGCATTATCACCTGTGCCGTTTTCTGTAAGTACTTTGGAATTATCTTTTGTTGCAATGTTCATAAGCTGTGCAGGATAGTCAACAGATAAAGCAGAAGCTTCAAGAGCCATGTCCTGACTTGCAAAAAGCGGAATAATCCATGAAGTAAGCATTGCAAGGGACAAAATAACAGTCTGCTTTGAATGTTTTGAAAATTCCATAAAAACCTCCTTAAAATATATTAAGATTTATACCGTTGTTAATATTATATAAAATTATTATCTGTTTGTC
>CAMWKY010000362.1 GCA_947174965.1 uncultured Ruminococcus sp.
CCCTCATATATTATATCACTTTTCAATGGAATTTGCAATAGATGGTAGTATACAGCAAGGGCTGTAATTCTAAAGAGATGTTCAGCAAATACAAAATCTGTCACTCAGAATCATTTGAAAAGCACCTTAACAGATATAATGTTATCCATATTAATATGGTTAATTATTTAGGAAAAAACAATTCCATTGCTGATGACCTCAGAAAGCTCTGTAAAAGAATAATTTTTGAGATTAAACGTGAAAACGGTGATGTAGACTGCTTTGACTGGGACGACATTAATTCTGTTCTGGGTGATGTCTATACTGAGAAGAAGATTCATTTCATTTTTATAATAGATGAATGGGACTGCATTTTCAGAATACGTCAGAAAGATAAGGACATTCAGATGATATATCTTGATTTCCTTCGTAACCTTCTGAAAGATCATAGTTACATTGCACTTGCATATATGACTGGAATTTTACCCATAAAGAAATACGGTGAACATTCTGCACTGAATATGTTTACAGAAATATCAATGACTAATGCTCGTGAATATGCGAAATTTACAGGATTTACAGAGAATGAAGTTAAAGTTCTTTGTAATAAATATGATATGCCATTTGATGAAGTTAAACAGTGGTATGATGGATATAATCTGAAAGGTATTCCAATATATAACCCACGTTCTGTTGTTATGTCTATAACAGGTCATGACATTGAGAATTACTGGACTTCAACTGAAACATATGAGGCTCTTAAAGAACATATACAACGGAATATTGATGGATTGAAAGAAAAGGTCTCTGTAATGATAGCGGGAGAGCATGTTAAAGTCAATACAACTAAATTTCAGAATGATATGACTTCATTGGAGACCTCTGATGATGTTCTGACACTTCTTGTCCATCTAGGTTATCTGACGTACGATGCAACAGAAAATGCAGGTCAGGGTGAAGTTTGGATACCAAACAGCGAAGTCCAGCAGGAGTTTATAAATTCCATTGAGGACGGTGGTTGGGAGGAACTTATGAAATCCATAAGCACTTCCGATAAGCTACTTGAAGCTACTTTGAATGGTAATGCTGATAAAGTTGCTGAAATTATAGCAGAGTCTCATAATGAAAACACTTCAGTTCTGCAATATAACGATGAGAACTCACTTGCTTGTGTTATTTCAATAGCTTACTATTCTGCACGGAATAAGTATATCATGCATCGTGAACTTGCAACTGGTAAAGGATATGCTGATATTACCTTTATTCCAAAAAAAAATGTTGATTCTCCTGCAATAATAGTTGAGCTTAAATACAATAAGACTGCAATCTCTGCTATTGAACAGATTAAAAACAAAAAGTATACTGAAAAAATTTCTCAGTATACAGGTGAGATTGTTCTTGTTGGTATAAACTATGATGATAATAAAGGACATTCTTGTGTTATTGAAAAGTTTTTTAAGCAATAAAAAATCCTCCTCGTTTCAAATGAGGAAGAGATAATACAATAGTTTCAATCAGGCGATATGATATTTTTGAACATCAATTTTCAAATGTGTTTTATACAGCTACTGTACAGCTACGCAGATAAAATTATTTCTGCTGATAACCGTTGTGATATTCTGAAATTCCTGGTTTTTCGGATTTTATAACACTTCATGATACTCGATAACACATGGATTGCAATTCTCATAACCCGATGAAATTAATAAAATCTTAAAAAATAATGTCGCTGAACCCACGTAATACGGGTAATTACGTGGGTTGTCTTTTTGCTTGGAGCTGAGTTGACCCCAATCTGACCCCTTATCAATGAAAAAGATAAGTAAGAATTTGAAACATCAAGGAGCAGGAATAAAACCTGCTCCTTAATGTTTTTGTATTGCATTTGTCATTGTAATGTGATATAATGTAGATGTAAGATTATTTATCCAGGAAAGGGAAGAAATCGGTATGAGCGGAATAATGCCAATAACAGATTTGTTAATGAGCCATTTTGATGAATTGAAGCGAGATGAAGATGGCACTATTGTATATGATGAGCAACTGAAAGAAATCACAAAAAATCTGTTGAATCTTGAAAGCCTTGATTCCACATTGTATCATACTTACGATGAGTTCTTCAATGCAGTAACGAACGGAGCAGTGGCATATGACAGACAGCAGAGAGAATTATCTGATAACACATCTAATATTATTCCAGATTTAACAAATCCAGACGATGAAGAAATATTATCTGGATTGAGAATATTGAAAGAAAGTTTATGCAATTCATCAGGAGGTACTCAACCGCCAGAACACAATATATTCAGGCTGCCAAAAGGCTGTAAATCAAAGTACAGATATGTAAATGACGTGCTTAAAAAGGAAATATGGCAGTCCTGGAAACTAGGAGAACAGGTATTCATATCGGCTGGTACTGGCAGAGGAAAGAATACTTTTATCAAAAAAGAACTTCTGACACAGCGTGGAAATCAGAAAGTTGTTATCTTTGAAAACAGACAGTCGCTGATGCAGCAGCAGATATTTGATATTATCTCAGAAATTGACCAAAAAGCTTTGCAATGTATCTCAAAAGAGAATATGGTGATATTCGGAGCATATAAAAATATTATGATAATATCTTATCAGTGTGCAGCTTTGAAG
>CAMWKY010000363.1 GCA_947174965.1 uncultured Ruminococcus sp.
GAGGAAGCAAAAATGTCTGATGAACAGAACAAAAAAATAGAACAGCTGAAAGAATGGCTGAAACGTGCAGAAAAAGCAGATAAAAGCGTAAAGCTCTGGCGTTCACGTCTGGAACATGACAGAGAGCTTGCAAGAGGTAAAAAGGGTATGAGCGGTTCAGGTACATACAGCAGCTCCGCAAATGGCACTGAAGATGCACTGATTAAGCTTGCTGAAACTGAAAGAATATTGCAGGAGAAAAAAGCAGAGTTTAAGCGTATATATGATGAAATCGACAGTGCTGTCAAGAAAATAGAAGATGATGACTTGCAGATGCTTCTTTACTGGCATTATCTGAAATTTCTGACATGGGAAGAAACAGCTCACAAGATGAATTACGGTATCAGCACTATTAAATACAAGCACAAGAAAGCACTTGAAAAACTTTGTACTCAATTGTCTTGACTTGACCTTTTCTATGTGCTATACTGGTATCATGGAAATCTGACATAAGTATAATCATGAAAGCATCGGGCGAAAGTCCGGTGCTTTTTGCGTAATAATGTATACGGGGGTAGTACCTCAACAAAAACAAAGAAGAACTTCAGCCGGTCACTGCTCAAATTTCTCGCTGAAACATCTGTAAGGAGGTGGAGTTTACGGAATACGGAGTTGAATATCTGAGGAAAAAGCTTGCTAAAAAAAGGTTAAGAGTGCTGAAACGGTATCAGTATTATGAGATGAAGAACAATATCGAAAAAATCGGAAATATGATACCAAAAAGCTACAAATCGCTGTCCGAAACACTGGGCTGGTGCGCAAAGGCAGTTGATTCACTTGCTGACAGAATAGTTTTTGACAGTTTCAGAAATGATAATTTCGGACTGAATGAAATCTACAGGCTTAACAATTCAGACATTCTTTTTGACAGTGCGGTCTTGTCGGCACTTATCAGCTCATGCAGTTTTATTTATATATCGGCAAATAACGGTTATCCTGAATTGCAGGTGATTGACGGCGGAAACGCTACTGGAATCATAGATACAACAACAAATATGCTTACTGAGGGTTATGCAGTTCTGGAGCGTGACGAATACGGAAAAGCAGTTCTTGAAGCGTATTTTCGTCCATACATAACAGAATATTACATCAATGGTGTGATTGATAACAGACTGACATTTCACCATAAATCGCCGTTTGCTCTTCTTGTACCGATAATCAACAGACCTGATGCAAAACGTCCTTTCGGTCATTCGAGAATTTCAAGAGCGTGTATGAATCTTACTCAATCCGCATTGCGCACACTTCTTAGGTCGGAAGTTTCGGCAGAGTTTTACAGCGTCCCGCAAAAATATATTCTTGGACTTGATGAAGATGCAGAGTTTAATAATCGTGCGGCTGAATTATCGTCATTTCTCAATTTCGGCAGAGACGAAAACGGAAATATGCCGTCACTTGGACAGTTCCAACAGCAGAGCATGACACCACATCTTGAACAGCTCCGCACAATTGCCTCTGTTTTTGCAGGAGAAACAGGACTTACTCTTGATGATTTGGGCTTTACATCATCAAACCCGTCAAGTTCCGAGGCAATCCGTGCTTCCCATGAAAATTTACGTCTTTCAGCACGAAAATCGCAAAGAACTTTCGGTACAGGGTTTGTAAATGCTGGATTTTTAGCCGTCTGTATACGTGATAATTTTGAATATGACCGCCGTGCTTTTGCAGATATACGGGCAGAATGGCTTCCTGTATTTGAACCTGATTCAGCGGCACTCACAGGAATTGCCGATGCGATTCTCAAAATAAATCAGGCAGTCCCCGGCTTCATGAATGCAAGAAATATACGGCTTTTAACAGGTCTGGAGAGTGCTTCTGATGACGTATGATGAACTGAAAGCTGAATTTTTACGCCGTGTGAATCTGCTGAAACTTACCGATATGGCGGCATTGAATCACAAATGTGCTGAAATACTGGGGAAAATCGTTTCAGAAAATGTATTTGAAATTGACGATATTTCAGAATCATGTAAAAAAATACTGCGTGAATATTATGAACTCATGAACAAAACAAATGCACTCTTGCAGAAAAAGATTGATGAAAAAATCGGCTTGCAGATTGCAGCACAAAAAGCTGATTTTCCTGTTGAAAGAGTGACACAGATTGCAAAATCACTTACAGACCCGACTGTTCCGCCTGAAACGATTCAGAGGCGTGCAAGAGTTGCAGTGGAAAACGTTGCAAAATCATTCCATGATAATTATGTAAAGGTAAATGCAGAGTTTCGTAGCAAAGCAGGAATAAAGTGCTATATCGTACGTGAAGCTAGCGGAGACTGTTGTGAATGGTGTTCGTCACTTGCAGGTCGTTATGTGTACGGCGAAGAACCTGATGACGTTTATCACCGTCATAATAACTGTCCCTGTACGACTACTTTTGAAAATGGCAGGGAACGTCAGAATGTCTGGAATCACAATGAAAAATGGCAGGTTACCCCTATTCTGAAAATACCATATAAACCGCTTGTCCTCGACAAAAATCAAGCTGAAAACTTACAGAATATTCAGCTTGCAAAATATAAAAATTTAGGAAATGGCTTGACTTCTGTGTCAAATAGTGGTAAAATAGAAAGTAACAG
>CAMWKY010000364.1 GCA_947174965.1 uncultured Ruminococcus sp.
ATATTTCTATTGACTTTGCTAACTTTTTAGTGTATAATATATATGAAAGGTGGTGATAAAATGGAAACCAACGAAATCTTGAAACAATTGAGAGAGAGCAGAGGGCTTACAATGAAAGAAGTATCTCAATCAACACAAATGGCTACATCTCTTATATCTGACTATGAAACAGGTAAAAAGGCTCTTGGAATGAAAGTTGCTATCAGGTTTGCTGATTTTTACAATGTCTCTTTAGATTATTTGGTAGGTCGTGAACCTGCTCCGAATCCGATAGCAGATTTAAGCGTAAGAGTAGACGACAAGAAATTCATAGAGCTGTATTCTGCATTGCCTGAATACGCTAAACAAATCTTTGTTGATACCATGAGCAAACTCGCACAGGCAGCAGAACAGGCGAACCAAAAGCAGAGACACGTTGAACGCTTGGGCGATATTGAGGACAGAATGGAGCAGGAACGACAGGCTAAAGCAAAAGACGTAATATAATGCTGATACGCTATTATTAATTCTGACTGCTCAATTTTGAGCTGTCGGACTGCACAAATCTGTACAATCAAAAAGGGGCGGACAAAAAATGACCCTTTGGAGCAGGACGTAAAAAAAGCCATTCCTTGTTATTAAAGAAATGGTATGAAAGAAAATAAAAAAAGTCCGTCCGCTGACAGCACAACAGACGGTCAAAAAAATGAATATGTTAAATTAATCCCACATTTATTATAACATATTCTCCGAAAAAATGCAAGAGGAGATGTTAAAATGGCACATATAATGCCGAGAAAAAACAAAAAGGGCATAATCACAAGCTATACTATCAGAGTATCAAGAGGCTATGACAGCAACGGCAAACGCCTGAAACCGTATACAATGAGTTATAAGCCTGCTCCGAATATGACGGTTAAACAAGCTGACAAAGAGGCTAAGCGACAGGCATTATTATTTGAGGAACAGTGCAGGTTAGGTTATGCTCCTGACAGCCGTCAGACGTTTGCACAATACGCTGAATACGTTCTTACAGTCAAGGAACAGGCAGGAACTAAGCACACCACTGTAACACGATACAGAGAACTTTTAGAGCGTATCAATGCAGGTATCGGGCATATCAAGTTGGCTGACATCAGACCACAGCACTTAACTGAATTATATTTCCTGCTCCGTCAGAACGGACTTAGAAAAAACGTCAAGGCAATACCAGCAACAGACCTGAAACAGCTTTTGAAATCTGTTGGAATTACCCAGAAAAAACTTGCAGAGCTGTCAGGCATATCACTTACAACTATAAATGCAGTAAAATGTAGTAAAACTGTTTCAGTCGAAAAGGCGGAGGCTCTCTGTAAAGCTCTTGAAATGCCTGTAAACAGGGTTTTTAAGGTGGAGCAGGATAACACACCGCTGTCAGAAAAGACCATTCAGGAACATCACAGGCTTATTCATCTTATACTTTCATACGCTGAAAAAGAAATGATTATCCCGTACAATCCAGCGGAAAAGGTTATAAACAAGCCCAAATCAGACCGCAAACATCAAGTAAACTACTTTGAACCTGAAACACTCGACAGAATAAGGGAATGTCTTGATTCCGCACCGCTGAAATGGAAAGTCATTACACACCTGCTCCTCGTTACAGGTTGCAGACGTGGTGAAATAATGGGTTTGAAATGGAGTGCAGTAGACTTTGAAAATAATCAGATAAAAATAAATAATAATTTTCTTTATTCCAAAGACTTCGGCGTATATCAGGACAGCACCAAGACAGATACATCAGACCGCATAATTAGGCTTACAGATGAAACAATGGAACTGCTGAAAGATTACCGCATCTGGTGGGAAAAGTTTCGACATGATTCGGGTACGGAATGGAACTGCTTTATTGATATTCCAGACGGTAAAGGCATAAAGCACACCGAGAGAGCAGAATTTTTATTTGTAAAGGATTCAGGTAACAATATCGGTTATCCGATGAACCCTGACAGCATTACAAGCTGGCTGAATAAATTTTCTAAAAATAATAATCTTCCCCACATTAACCCTCATGCGTTCCGCCATACTCTCGCTTCTGTTCTCTGCCTGAACGGTATTGATATAACTACTATAAGCAAATGGCTCGGACATAAGAACGTAACTACAACTATGAATATCTATGAGCATATTCTTGAACAAGGCAGGGAGCAGGTTGTTAATTGTGTCGAAGATATTATACTGAAAAACAAAAAGACAGTCAGTTGAAATTTTTTTCTTGTTAGTGTACAAATAGTGCACAAAATCAGCTTTATAATAAAAAACAGGCACTCTCAATCTCTTGAAAATGCCTATTTTACGTTGATTATAGCGGTTAAAATCCAATCGGTGACTTTCGGGTTATGAGGGATTTTACAGAGGTATTTTCCACATTTCTCAGCTTACGCAATACGTTGAAATACGGCTATATTACGTCATTTTCAATTTTTGTCATTCGTCAACTTACGCACTGTGAGGATAGTTTTTGGGGTCAGATTTGGGGTCAAGCTTAGGTTCTTCCAAAAAGTAGTCTATTCATCAAAAAAATCAAATTCCTTTTCCCATTATATCAATAAAACATTGTCTCAAATTCTTAACAATAGACAACTTATTGGAAG
>CAMWKY010000365.1 GCA_947174965.1 uncultured Ruminococcus sp.
GTGAAGAGTACAAGCTTTCATACAGCGGTACAGGAACTTTTGCAAACACTTCAAGTCATGATAATGTTTATATAAACACAGAAGAAAAAAGTATTTTCTGGACATCAACAGGTACAACACAAATTTTTGGTCTGCCAAACGGTTAATACCAGCTTGAAGAAGTAACTACACCTGACGGCTTTTGCAAAGCTGACAACATTACTTTCGATTTAATAAGCAGTGAAGTGAAAAATGCTGTCAATACTTTCGGAGAAGTTGTTGAAAATAATATTAAAATTTATAACAGAATGGTTTTTGATAAAACTGTTTTCCAAAATGTTTATATCACTATCTATGATTCGCTGACAAAGCAAAACGGCTTTGACACACACGGTCTTGGAGTTCTTGCTCCGACAGAGTGCCAGATAACAGAGGTTCTCAATGGGAAGTATGAGTTATCAATTACTCACCCTATCGACGGCGACGGAAAATGGCGATACATAAAAGAAAGTAACATTATAAAAGCGCTGGGACAGCTTTTCACCATAAAAACTGTTTCCTACTCATACGGAGCTATAAAAAATGAGGTAACAGCTAAGGCAGAACACATCTTTTATCAGCAAGCAGACTGGTGGATTCTCCCTAATCCTGATACAGAAAAAATATTTTTTACACCCGGAGGTTCAGTATCAACTTTTCTTGATACTATAGATGCTTTAGCTACAAAAATTATTATCACTGGACAGACATACTATTTATATAACTGGGATTCTGATATAACCATTCCGCAGGATATGCCATTGCGAGAACTTCCGAACTCTGACGGCATATCACCAGTAGGAGCAATTATGGATTCAGGAGGTCTTTTAGATACCATAAAAGGCGAACTGTATCGGGATAAATTTTACTTTTCCATAAGAAACCGTATGGAAAATTCAAGTGACAACGCTTTTGAAATCCGCATAGGCAGCAATCTTAAAGGCATAAAAAGAACAGTTGACTTGACTTCGGTCTGTACCTGGTTCAAAGCGTATAACAATTATGGCTCATGGTTTGCCGTATCATGGTCTGCCGATTCAGTTCTAATTCTTACTGCACATAGTATCGTTCGGTCAAAAAAATTCAGTTACACTTTTGATGACGAAAATATGACCGATGAAGAAAAAGCTACAAAAGCTGACGAACTGCTTGAAAAAGATGCTTTACTGTTCTTTTCAAAAACATTCAAACCATTGATAGCCTATGAAGTTGATATAGAAGATGTACAGCAAAATCCCGATTTTGAAGAGTTTCAAAATAAGCCTGATTACAAAGTGGGCAATATCGGGACCATATATGACGAGTATTTTGGCGAAAAAATACAGTTAAAAATCACTAAAACTGTAAAAGACGCAAATACTGGAAAAACAAAAAAAATAGTTTTCGGTGAAACAAGAGGTTTCACAAGCCCTAGCTACGATTCAATCGTCGGAAGCACCCCGATTATCCAGGCGAAAAGCAGGCGTATCACCGATTCTTCAGGGGCTTTTGTGTATGATGCAGAAAATAATCCGATTGTAGAGGTTACTATGAATAACATTATAGCAGAGAATACAAGCAAATCTTTTAATAGGTTAGTCGAGGAAATAAATCCTCTGCTTGATAAAATCTATGATGACTACAGCAAATCAGAAGTTGATGGTCTTATATCTAATCTTGTAGCAAGCATAACATCTTTATCAGATACCCTTACAGCACTTTCAGATAGTATCACCACTCTTACAAGCCGTGTTACTGCTCTTGAAAGTCAGTCGGGTAATGATACAGAAAATAATGAAGGTGGTGAAAATACATGAACAGTGAAAATAGTGAGTTTATACTTGCTCTCATTTCTCTTGTCGGAACTGTTATCGGTTCTTTCAGCGGTATTCTCGTAAGTTCAAAGCTTACAAATTATCGCATAGAACAGCTTGAGAAAAAAGTTGACAAACATAATAACTTTGCCGAAAAAATACCAATACTGTCAACAAAAATTGATATTTTGAGCGAACGTGTGGAGGAACTTGAACATGAAAGAACGCATAGCCAAAATGCTTGACGTAAAGTCACTTGTAACGCTGTTTTTGACACTTGTTTTTGGTATTCAAACCTTAAAAGGTACAGTGACAGCAGAACAGTTTCAGACGGTTTTTACAACGATTATAGCATTTTATTTCGGCGTTCAGTACGCCAAAAAGGAGTGAAAGCCATGATTATAAAATCGAAAACTTTTCTTAGCAATACAGTAAAAAGCGGTCAGAAAAGCCGTGTTATCGCTGAAATCTATGTTGATGAAGCTTCAGAACTTCCGGCATATAACAGCAATCCCGACTTCGATTTTGTACAAGGCTCAATTGCTTATGTGATAAAGTCAGGGGAATTTTATGTCATGGGCAGTGATAATCAGTGGTATGATACTGACGGAAATTCAGCGGAGGTGATTTGAAATGGATTTTGCTGATGTACTCTTTGCAAAACAATTTGCAAAACAGAACGGCGGCGGAAATGCTGATTTATCAGACTACTATACAAAGTCGCAGACTGATAATCTGATTGCAGAAAAAGTCGACAAAGAAACTGGCAAAGGTCTTTCAACCAATGACT
>CAMWKY010000366.1 GCA_947174965.1 uncultured Ruminococcus sp.
CATGAAGAACAGTCAGCAATCCCTGCGGTACATAGATACCGCCTTTTTGAAGTTCGGGAGTATTTTCCGCAATACCATTCAAGTCTGACTTCAGAAGCCTGATGTTTTCATCGTAATTTGTAATAAACATTGTACTGCTGTCATCTTCATTTCCCATTGTCGCTTTTTCAGTCAATATGGAATCTGCAATATTCACACGTTTAACTCTGTCATCGCTTTTTATTTTTTCAACCAGATCGTCGGTAAGATTATCAGAGCTATACATTACAAGCAAATCAGAAGTATCGAATATTTCATGAGCGTTATTAACCCCTTTGGAAGCGCTTTCTTTGATGCTTAAAATCGTTGTAACGCTCATTGTAATAATAAGCGTGAGCAGAATAACGCTTATGAATGAACCCTTTTTGCGGCGGATATTCACCTTTAATAAAGTTAAAATCTCCATATCTGCACCTCCCCATTCAAGGGAGGTAAGCCAAGCGTTTACCTGCGTTTCTCTTGATTTTTCCTCGTTAGAATTGTACGGCGGCAAAGAAAGCTCGCCAATGATCTTACCGTCCTCAATATAGAGAAGTCTTGTCGCGCGCAGTGCAGCTTTGATGTCGTGAGTTACCATAAGAATGCTCTGCCCCGAACGGTTAAGCTCCGTGAGCAAATTCAGGACCTCGATAGTATTTTTTCGGTTGAGAGCTCATGTAGGCTCGTCCGCAAAAAGCAGCTTCGGACTGTTTATAACTGCCCTTGCAATGGCGCATCTTTGCTGTTCGCCGCCCGAAACCTGCGACGGAAGATGAGTTTTGATGTATGAAATACTCATCTGTTCAAGAAGCTTCTCCGCTCTTGCTTTTACATCTGCGGAGGATCTTTTCTTATTCAGATAGCCCGGCACAGCGATATTCTCAAACAGCGTGAGATTGCTCACAAGGTGCATCTGCTGAAATATAAATCCAAAATCCGTGTATCTTAGTTTTGCAAGACTCTTTTCATTCATAGCAACAAGGTCTGCGCCGTTGTAAATAACCTGCCCTGCGGTTGCTCTGTCCATGCCGCTGAGAGAATAAAGCAAGGTTGACTTTCCCGAACCGGAGGCTCCCATTATAACAGTGAAATCCCCCTCGTAAAGCTTAAAATCAACGTGGGAAAGAATATGTATCTGTCCGCCGTTGTGGGCAAAGCTTTTGCAAAGTCCCTTTGCCGATAGAATAGCATTTTTCATAGATTTTCTCCTTTTCTCTTATGATAGCTCTATTTTATCAGAAAAGATATTAAGAAGTCCTTAAGAACTACAAGAAATTATCGGCAGACTGACAATTGCTTCAAATCCGTCCGAATGATTATGCAGCATAACCTTGCCGTGCATCTGCTCAGCGATGTATTTCACGATATACAAGCCAAGCCCCGAGCCTTGCTCGTTTCCGCAGTTTTTTCCGCGATAGAATTTATCGAAAATAATTTGACGACTGGAACAGTTCCTTCGTGTATAAGGCGTTACATCGTGGTGCGACCGACGCCGAGCATTTCACAGGCTTCGGCAGGTGAAATAAGAAGTTTTTCTGTTGAATGAGTCTTGATAATATAGGACTGATGAAAATTTCTGAAAACGATTCCCGTAAAATTCACTTCACTCATCAATATTTCAGGGATTACTTTTCAGCAAAGCATATCCTGAATTTATTGGAAATCATAGTTACTTCGTACAAAAACAGCAGTATTGATGAACAGAAAGAAATTTTCAGAAAGTTTGAACTTGATAAAAACTGGTTCTTTGATGAGCATGAAATATATAAATTATTCGGTGAAATTTGCGGAGACTATAAAAATATTCCTGATGGCAATGATAGTATGTTTTGGTACAGACGTACAATTTTAGATAATCTGCTTGATATGTACCGAAATTTTGATGCTGAAACTGACAATATGCATATAACGGAAAATGTTATGAAAGTTATGAGTATTTCACGAAATAATACAATTTGTGAAGTTAATTTTGACAGAGTACCTCTGCCATTTAATGTGCCGTGCAATATTAAATTCAGTCAGAACGGTGATTATCCGAGTTCTTTTAAAAACTGCATTGTAGACAGATTGGGAATATGTGATGATTCGGGAATTTATGTTTTGGAAGAATCAGGTGTTAAAATTTATACCTGGGATAAATATTCTGTTTATTCTCCTGATAAAAAATTGATACTGATAATTTTAGATAATAACTACGTTTTACTTTGGGATAATGTATCTGAAAAGATTCTCTGGGACTTGAATTTATCCGAATACGCAGAGTATTGCAAATACTTTGATTATGCGGAATTTTCGGCAGATGAAAATAAAATTAATTTATACGCATGTTGTGGTCTTGATATGTATAAAGTAACTGTTGATTCTTATAATGGGCAAGTTATAGGATATGGACAGAAAAGAGTTTATGAATATAATTTTACAAATGAAAAAAATCTTGACGAGTGGTTGAAACTGAAAATATTTCAACAGCTTCCGCATTTCAAAAACTGCGATTTCTACTAGCCTCTAATCTAATATCCATTCAAAGAAGAATCTAACAATTCAAAATTAA
>CAMWKY010000367.1 GCA_947174965.1 uncultured Ruminococcus sp.
TTGCGAGACTCTCTGAACTGCTCTGCCTAAGTACCGATTACATTCTTTTTGGCAGCGAAACAGATACTTCCTCTGAAACAGAAATGATGTATATGCTGATTCAGAAATGTCCCGAAAAATCACGCAGTGAACTTCTTACAATTGTAAATGCCTATGTAAAAGCAGTCACTTCAAAGTAACAGATTCCCTTATTTCTTCTTCTGACATATTCAAATCCAGTCCGAAAACTTCATAAAGACGGACAAGAATATTTGCATCTATCTTTGAAATACTTCTTATTTTTTCCGCTTTTTCAGCTTCTCCGATTTTTTCGAGCCATATTTCAAGTCCGCCACTTTCGTAATTGTACAGCAGTTCATCAATACTGAAACAGCGTTTCAGGTCGTCAAGATTTTCAAGATATTCACCATTCATCATCATAATATACATCTCCTTATACAGCAAAGGGACAGCCAAACTACTGCTATCCCTTTTTTCTGTCTTAATAAATAAGGTGTCTTCTTCTAAGTTCTTTTTCTGCTGCTTCAATAGTTCTTGAATCTGTTTCGCTATCAAATTTATGTTCGTCATACCATTCCATAAGCTTTTCATCAGTAGCTCTTGCAAAAATTGCAGCCTGTTTTTCTACAGCTTCATCAACCATACTATTCCAGAAATCCATGAATCCCATTGCTTTCACCTCGCTTTCTGTATATCATTTTACAGCATTATTTCCTGAAAGTAAATACAAAACAGTTCCAAAAAAAATATTTATTTTTCGGAACTGTTTTATCTTGACAAGCTATATTTTTGTGAACAGATTTGATACGCCAAGCATTCTGTTATTCAAAAGAATTTCTGCTTCACAATACAGAAAAAATTCGGCATATTGCGGAAAATCCTTACCATACGGCATCTGTTCAATATATTCCTTCAAGGAACTGCCGTTGTAAACTGCATAAATAAAATCATATACAATTTCTGGATTATTCAATACAAATTTATCACATGAATGGTAAACTTTTGGGTGTTCGTTTTCAAATTCGTACATATCAAGGTCAGAGTCCGCATCGCAGTACAGATTTGGAAAACTCATCGCCTTTAAATTCTTGACTTTCTGACCAAATGATACAGGCATTTCAAAATCCGTCTGACAATGCTTATAATACCATTCACTCAGCGGACTTGTATTCGCAAAACAGAAGCCACATAGTCCAATATCAACCTCCGCATCTTCTGCATAGAATCTTTGCAGATGGTCATACAGCTCCAGATAATACTTATAGCTGTTGAAATTTTTGCCATTGTTGGAACGAATATTGTATTCCTGATATTGAAAGACCGTTTTCAGATTAGGAGTAAACCCGACACGGTTCTGCATCATGCCATGCTTGCGTGTGAGTACAGCAAAAATCAGATACGGTTTCAGAAGCTTCATATTTTCGTTTTGATTGATATAATTCAGCAGGGCATTCAGATTATCTTGATATACCGTACTTTCCTCAATAAAATCATGTTGTAATGTCAACTGATACAGCAATTCTGATTCCTCACTGAAATCATCATGTAAATCATTGAATTTTTTCAGATTTTCTTTGATACAGCGTACTTTCTCACGATATTTCAGCTGTATTTCAAGAAATTCCGACAGTTCCCGTATTTTTTCATTCTGACGGAAATAATTGCGTATATTCTGTTCCTCTGTACGTTCGTAGGTGTTGGTTTCATTCAGCAGTCCACTGTCTGTCATCATACAGATATATATGTAATGTAAATCCTGATTTTCAGGCATTTCTTCTGCCAGATTCATTAAATCGCAATACATCATGACAGCATTTTCACTGCCAATCTGATATTTTTTAAGCAACTCTGCGAAATCCGCTTTGAAGCGTTTAATTTTCTGTTTTGCCTCATCAAATGTACAGTGATGTTTTTCAAGAATTTTATTCAGCGGTACATAATGGTCTGCTTGTTTGTTAATATATTTAAAGATTTCGTAATCCACATCATATTCCATTCAATTTCCTCCTTATCTCATTTCTGATACGTTTTCCGTCACTGCCGTTTAACATACTTAATTCATCGAGATGACAAATCATCAGCTGTTTCCACAAATCATCGTCCGCCTCTTTGCAGAGTTCAAGGCATAAAATCATATTCTGAAATTCTTGATTCACTTCATCATATTTACGCATCTGTATCGTCCTTTTCGGAATTAGTCTGTACATTGTTATCTCCTCCCAGTTTATTATATACTATTTTATATAAAATTGCAAGTAAAAAAATTGGTATGCCCAATAAAGGACATCCCAATTTTTTATGTCTGCTTCATTCTTCTATCCACATAATCCTCAATAGCCCTAGCTGGAACTTTATATCTGTAAAATAAATTTTTCTGTATAATATTTCATTAATGGAAGATTCCCAGTAGTGAGTTATAGTATGCTTTTAAAACATGAGTACAGACTGATTATGGTGAGTTTGTATTGTCACCGAAACTTAAAACAGACCATGACAAACTTGCACAAGACCTGATAAAATCGGATTAATTAAATAATTAAATTATATATTAT
>CAMWKY010000368.1 GCA_947174965.1 uncultured Ruminococcus sp.
GAACTCAAGGCAGCCAACACCAAAATGAAAGAGCTTGAAAAAATTTGTGATGACCTTTATCATGAGAGTTTACAGCAGAAAATTGTTACTCTTTGGTTCAAGGAAGAAAAAATGTCTGCTGAACAGGTAGAAAAATTCCTTGAACTCAGCAAGCAGATTCATGATAAAATCGATACTCTGGACGTTCAGACTATCGTAAATGCCGTAACTTACGCTTACAACAGGCATTGTTCTGAAGAAGAAGGAGTACAAAAAGCTGCCACTAATGGAAACTTTCCATCAACAAAATAACTGAGGTGATTTTATGACTGAGTTGAAAGTTAATGAACTAAAAAAATATTCAATTGGCTACTGTCTGAAACGTTTACGCTGGAAAAACAACTTGACACAACAGAAACTTGCTAAATTAATAGGTTGTTCACAATCATCCATATCAACATGGGAGAGTGAATCATGTGTACCACATGGACAGACTCTTGAAAAAATCATAAAACTTTATGATTTACCATTTGATTTTTTTGATGATGATAAATCTCTTAATTCTTCTTTTTCAGAATCAGAAAAGTAATTATTGAAAGGAATTGAAAAAAATGAAATTAGTAATAGCAGAAAAGCCAAGTGTTGCAAAAGCAATATGCCCTGTACTTGGTACAACAACAAAGAAAAACGGCTATATGGAGGGCAATGGTTATATTGTTTCATGGTGTTTCGGACATCTTGTAGGATTGTATATGCCTAACGATTACGGTGAACAGTGGTCAGGAAAATGGAGTTTTGAACAGCTTCCGATGTTGCCTGAAATATGGAGATTCAAGATAAAATCCGACTGTGCTACGCAGTTTAAAGTACTCAAAACACTGATGAACGACAGCAATATAACAGAAATTATCTGTGCCACTGATGCAGACAGAGAGGGAGAATGTATCTTCAGATATGTGTACCGACTTGCAGGTTGTCGTAAGCCTGTAAAGCGACTCTGGGTATCGTCACTTGAAGAAATAGCTATTCGTGACGGAATGAAAAAACTGAAAAGCGGTATAGAGTATGATAATCTGTATTCAGCAGGATTTTCACGTACAAAAGCTGACTGGCTTGTTGGTATGAATATTTCACGACTACTTTCAATTAGATACAGAACACCTTTAAATCTTGGACGTGTTCAGACTCCGACACTTGCTATGATTGTAAAGCGTGACAGTGATGTAAAAAACTTTGTAAAGCAGAAGTTTTTTACAGTTGATTTGGATTGTGGAAGTTTTATTGCTGTATCAGAAAGAATTGATAATGAAAATAATGCCGAAAAAATTGCAGGTTTATGCAGTGGAAAAAATGCTGTTGTGACTGAACTGAAAAAAGAAATAAAGACTATAAATCCGCCTAAACTCTTTGACCTGACAACTTTACAGCGTGAAGCAAACAAGCAGTTTGGCTATACTGCACAAGAAACACTTAAAGCTCTACAGTTGCTTTATGAAGCAAAATTAGCTACATATCCCCGAACTGATTCGCAGTATTTATCTGATGATATGGAACAGACTGCAACAAAAGTAATATCAGACGTTTACAGCGTATTTTCTGAGTTTAACAGCGGTATTTCATGCGTTCCCGACGTTAAACGCTGTATAAATAATAAAAAAGTTTCCGGACATCATGCGATTCTGCCAACTGAAAAAATAACTAAAGTTAATTTATCAGAATTGCCCGAAGAACAGAAAAATGTACTTATGCTTATCTCTGCACAACTCCTGCTTGCTACCGGAATGCCACATAAATATGAAGCTGTAAAAGTTACTGTAAACTGCGAAAATACGTTGTTTACTGCCAATGGAAAAACAGTAAAGGAGCGTGGTTGGAAAGCGATTGAGGAACGTGCTAAGGCAGTTATGAAAAATAAAAACAGCAGTGAAAATGAAGAAGATAATACAAAGTCGCTGCCTGATATTGTACAGGGACAGTCTTTCAGTAATGTTGTCGCAAGAAAAGCTGAACATTTTACCACTCCTCCAAAGCCTTATACAGAAGACACACTGCTTTCTGCAATGGAACACGCAGGACTTGAAAATTATGATGATGATTCAGAGAAAAAAGGTCTTGGAACTCCTGCAACAAGAGCAGCAACTATTGAGGGACTTGTTGCACACGGTTTTGCAGAACGTAAAGGCAAGCAGATTTCTGCAACTGAAAAAGGAATAAATCTGATTAACTGCTGTCCTGAAGAAGTGAAATCTCCAAAACTTACTGCTGACTGGGAAATGCAGTTACAGCAGATTGAACGTGGAGAATATTCTGATGAAACGTTTATGAATGATATTGTTTCATTTATAAAAGAAGTCTGTCAGAAGTATGGAAGTATAGATACAAATGCTGTTTTTGCTGTAAATTCTGAGGAAATCGGCAGCTGTCCAAACTGCGGAAAACCTGTCAAAAAGGGAAAATTCGGTTTTTATTGTACCAGAAAATGCGGTATGAATATTGCTAAAGTATATGGTAAAGAACTGACTGAAACGCAGCTGAAAAAACTGCTTGATGGTAAAGAGATTTTCTATAC
>CAMWKY010000369.1 GCA_947174965.1 uncultured Ruminococcus sp.
AGAAAAATTCATGCTTTTGCATCAAAATGATACTACTTGCAAAGTCAACAGGCGTAAAATGAATTTCAGAGTAGCTTTCTCCTTTCATAATAATTAATAGATTTTTTATGCTTGGTTTCTCTTTTATGTATTTTTCAGCTCCTTTACTATATACATTGTATCAGAAATAACAGAATTATTCAAGCTTTTTTGCAAATCTGCACAAAATTTCAGATAAAACAATAAATATTGGTGATGTTTTTTGTTAAAATTGCCATAATTAAACAGTTAGCATATATAAACATTGTGTATTTATACACACCATAATAAAAAAAGTTAACTAAGGTAACCAGTTTTTCGTCTGCTTATATTTCACTTGATTTGATTTTTATCCCGATTACAGTTACATCATCTGAATGTAAAGAGGGGTTGAAAATATCAGCCTTTGCTGTAATTTCCTGAACTATCTCTTTTATATCCTGATTATTCAGAAGCAGCTCCTTTATAAATAGGTAGGCATTTTCATTTATTCCGTCCGAAAACATGATAATCATGTCATTTTCATTAAGTTCATGTTCTGATATGTAAAGTTCAGCCTGCTTTGTAATTCCTATAGGAAAAGTCGGTGACGATATTTTTATAACATCATTTCTTCTGCGGATTATCGTTGCCGCCGCACCTGATTTTATAGAAGTCACTTTGCAGTTATCAAGGTCAACTCTTATAGCATCAAGAGTTGCAAAAGATTCCTCACGTGATTTTGTTACCATGATTGAGTTAATCAGCTTTACAGCGGACTTGTATTCCATTCCTCCACAAATAAGACGACGGAACATTCCTATAACAAGATGAGAGTCAACAGCAGCATTTTTTCCGCTTCCCATGCCGTCCGACAAAATGACATAGTTAATTCCTGTTGTATCTGCAAAAATTGCTGCACTGTCTCCGCTTATTTTCGATTCCGAAGCACATACAGATGTAGAGTATACTTCAATTTCATACGGTGGTTTTTCGTAAAGGCAGATTCTCATTTCCTTTGATGAGCTTACCGGCAGTGAAACGGAAAAATTTATCTGCAATTCGTCTGAAATAAGGTCGCATATTCTTACTCTGTTTTCAGGAATATCAGCAATATCAAAATAAATCTCAACAATAAGCCTGTTTGCCGAATTATAATAAGCTGTAACATTTTTCGGATTCATTCCATGATTTTCAAGATTCAGCATAATCTGATTGCTTTTTGACACCGAACAGCGTATATCTGCCTTTTCACCTGCAAAGCGGACTATTTCGCCTGTAACTTTAAGCTGTTCGTCAAGAAGTTCACGCTCATCTGAAAATCTCAACCGCATAAGCTGTTCAGTTGCACGTGTTCTTATATTTTTTTCAAGTTCCTCTGCAACTTCTCTCTTGCGGACACAGCTTTCAGGAAGAATTGGTATCATCTCCCCTGCTGTTTCTGTAAAGTTCGACTGACATATACTACGGCGATAGCATGAATCACATACTTTTTTTCGTGGACTTGTCTGCTTTTGCAGTGGTGTTCTGTCTGCTGAAAGTACGGCAGATATTTTCATGGCATCAAGTCTGACCGCTTCTATTGCATCAGACAGAAAATTCATTCTGATACTGTTTATATCGGAAATTTCAGCAGGCTTTTCATTTCCGACAGATACCCACTTATCAGAATAATACGGAGCAACTATAACAAATATTGCCGTACCGCATACTATACTTAATGTTGCCTCCATTGTTATATCAGAAGATGTCATAACAGCAAGTAAAAAACATGAGAATGAAAAAAACACTGCCGACAGGGACACTCTGCGGATTTTCATAAATCCTGTAATAAGTCCTGCAACGGGAAGGACAGATGCAGTTATACCAAGTTCGGACGATACAAAAAAAGCTCCGCAAGCCGACAAAGCACCGCATATAATACCGCCTGTACTGTGATAATAGAATGATGCCATAACAGTTATGGCAGATGCTGTTATTATTCCGAAGTTGAGACTTGAAAAACTCATTGAGCAGAGAGATGCTATGTAGACTATATATACAATTGAATATGTACAGCCTGAAACTCCGTTAAGATTTATAACTTTGTGCTTTCGGAAATCCGATATAAGAATAGCAAGCGAATAAGAAACAAATCCCGATATTACGCCGTAAATCATATAGAAAATAAGTTTCTGCGGAAATTCATTTATCAGAAGTGAAACTGCCGTTCCTGCGATAAGCACAGAAAACGCCGTAACAACGCCACTTCCTTTCGGCTTGTTGCTTTTTTCTGAAAACATCTTTGCAATAACGATTACAGTCATGGAAACAAGCTTGACGATACTTTTTCCGACTGTATCAGTCACAATGCAATGCACTATTCCACCGATAAGCACCGCCACAGAAAAAGGCAGACTTAATGCTCCGGCAAGCGATATATCAGCAAATGAGGCAACCCCTGCAATATCAGATATTGAAAATACAAATCCGCCTGCAAATGCACATAAAATTCCTGCTATTGATTTTATAAACTGTATACGTACTGTTTTTTTT
>CAMWKY010000370.1 GCA_947174965.1 uncultured Ruminococcus sp.
TTGATTTTATGTTCAGTTTTTGGAATACTTTCACTTGCTTCATGTAATATTCATAATAATATGAGCCTTGATTTTATCAAGGAAAACAATGAAACTCAAAAAGTTGATGTAAAAGGCATTGATAAAATCAAAATTGATATTAGTGTAGGAGACTGCAATATTATTGTCGGTAATTCAAGTGAAGCTGTAATCAATGCAAGCTGTGAATACAAGGCAGTCAGTGAGGAAAAAGCTCAGCAAGCTATGGATAATACAAAATTGCGCTGTGAAACTCAGGGCGATACACTTCATATAGATTTTATTGATTCAGAAACAGGCAAAAAAATCGAAAATACCAAAAATTTAGTAAATATCGTGACTGATATTGAAGTTATGCTGCCTGATAATTTAAAGTCTTTTGATATTTCTACAGATGTAGGGGATATTGATATAGGCGGATTTTCAGGAGCATTTGATATTTCAAGTGATGTAGGCGATATAACTGCAAAAAATCTGACAATAACAGGCAAATCAGATTTCAGTGCAGATGTAGGTGATATTGATTGTGAAATCTCCGAACTTGCTGAAACGGAACTTGAGTTCAGGTCAAATGTGGGTGATGTTGACTTGTTGCTTGATACTATTGCAAAATCCGAAATCGATATATCATCAGATGTAGGCAATATTAAACTTGATACGCAGGGCAAAAACTATGAGGAAACATATTCAAAAAAAGATACTGTCGAACAGGAAAAGAAAATCATTATAGATGGCAAATGTACCGTCAATATGAAAGCAGATGTCGGCGATATAAAGATTAAGTAGGTGATTTTTTGGATATTCAGGAAATAAGACGTTATATAGAGGTTGGTTCGGGATATATTGAAGTTGACAGAAGTTATCCCGAAAAATACAAAGGACTTTGCAGGAGAATATATATCCGTGAAAACAAAATACAGATTGATTTCTGTACTGAACAGGATATTGAACTCAATGAGGGCGAAACCACTTTTTACTTCGTTTACACAAGTTTTGAAGATGTAATAAAATCGGCTGAATCATTTCTGAAAAAGTCTGTTTCAGAGTGGACTAACTATAATCGCACATGGAACGAATGGTATTTTCCGCAGGCTGATAGAGATGCTTATATAAAATTATGGAAAGACTTGCAAAGTCACGCACTTGATTTTCCGCATAGTTTCAATAGTTTCTATATCAACAACTACATGGCAAGAGGTGTTTTTCTTGGATTGATAAATCCTGAAGATGATTTTGAATGGACTGTTGAATTATTTGAAAAAATAAACGAACTTGACAGAAATTTTACAGAATATTAAGGGAGGAAAAATATGTTTGAATACAATACAGTTGAGGAGGCTTTACAGGCTCTCCGCAATGGTGAAATTATCCTTGTGACTGACGACGAAAACAGGGAAAATGAGGGCGATATGATATGTTCAGCGGAATTTGCAACGACTGAAAACGTGAACTTCATGGCAGTACACGCAAAAGGTCTTATCTGTATGCCGATGAGTGCGGAACTCTGCAATAAACTGCATCTTCCGCAGATGGTGGACTACAACACGGACAATCACTGCACCGCTTTTACAGTATCGGTTGACCACATCAAAACGACTACAGGCATATCAGCGGAGGAGCGTGGATATACAGCGAGAATGTGCGTTGATGACAATGCAAAGCCGGAGGATTTCCGCCGTCCCGGACATATGTTCCCGCTTACCGCAAAGAAAAATGGTGTTTTGGAGCGTGAGGGACATACAGAAGCAACTGTTGATTTGATGCGACTTGCTGGACTTAAAGAATGTGGCTTATGTTGTGAGATTATGCGTGATGACGGTACAATGATGCGTGCTGTCGAATTGCAGGAAAAAGCTAAAGAATGGGGCTTGAAATTCATAACAATTCAGGCACTTAAAGAGTACAGAAAAATGCATGAAACATTGGTTGAATGTGTTGCAAATACCAAACTCCCGACAAAATACGGTGAGTTCAGGGCAATATGCTTTATAAACAAGCTGAATGGTGAGCATCATGTCGCACTTGTCAAGGGTGATATTGGTGACGGACAGGATATTTTGTGCCGTGTTCATTCGGAGTGCCTGACGGGAGATGCTTTCGGTTCGCTCAAATGTGACTGCGGTCAGCAGTTTGCATCTGCAATGTCTCAGATTGAAAAAGAGGGCAGGGGTATACTTCTTTACATGAGACAAGAGGGCAGGGGAATCGGACTTGTAAACAAGCTCCGTGCATACGAATTGCAGGACGGCGGTATGGATACGCTTGATGCAAATTTAGCACTTGGTTTTCCTGCTGATATGAGAGAATACTATATCGGAGCGCAAATTCTGCGTGAACTTGGCTGTAAGACACTCCGACTGCTTACTAACAATCCCGATAAGGTGTACGGATTAAGTGGTTTCGGACTTGAAATCAAGGAGCGTGTGCCGATTCAGATGGACGCTACCACTTTTGATTTGTTCTATCTCAAAACAAAGCGTGACAGAATGGGACATATTCTTGATT
>CAMWKY010000371.1 GCA_947174965.1 uncultured Ruminococcus sp.
ATATTATACATCAGAAAAGCTGTCATGTCAATGAAAAATGGTGATATTTTGATTTGTAACGGAAAATTTCGTAACTGATTTTGTGGAATTTATGGAATTTCACTGTTTTTCTTGACATGATATAAAAAATGCTGTATAATTAAATAAACGGTTCTGCCGTATAAATATAAATGGAGGACGAAAACATGAAAAAAATTCTTTCTGCTGTTTTATCAGCAACTCTTGCTGTCTCATCAATAGGAGTTTTCAATGCTTCTGCCGACGAAAAATATGGAGACGGAAAAAATATTGTCATTTTTGGTGACAGTATTGCAGAGGGTTATGACTTGAGCGAAACAGAATATAACTATGGTCAGATTATTGCTGACTATATCGGAGGAAATGTAAGCAACTATGCCAAAGCTGGTGATGAAACATCTGATACTTTAAGCATGATTAAGGAGACTTCCAACCTTAAAGATGCTGATGTTGTAATTATTTCATCAGGTGCAAATGATGTTATCCACTACTCATCAAATTTCATGCTTAAACTTTTTTCAAGAATGGGCTGTCTTGCTGAAGGATATACAGCTGATGATATTTCTGAAAAGCCTGCTTTCAGTCAGATGATGCATATGATTGATGTGGATAAACTAAAAAGTTCTTTGTCAGATGTCAACGAGGCATTAAAATTTAACAATGAAATAACAAGACTTGCCAACAATCTTACTATTACTGATTCACACAGAAACTATGCACAATATGACCGTGTTATCCAGACAAGAGTAATTGCAAATACTGAACAGATGATTGCAGAGATAAAGGCTGTAAATCCTGATGCACGTATTATAGTTCAGAATATCTACAATCCTTTGCAGTTGGAAGAAAACTATGTTCTTGATAAGTATAAGCAGATGTTTGCTTTGCTTAAACCTACTTTTGAGAGAGTTATTGATTCTTACATTGAACAGCTGAACGAAGTTGAAGGTATTGAAATCGCTGATATTTATACTGATTTTACAGCAGGAGACGGCTATGCGTGGTATTTTACAGGATTTGAAGATGCACCAGTAAAAGAGTTCAAGGTTCACCCGAATCAGGCAGGACATCTTGCAATTGCTGTAAATATTCTCAATATTCTCGGTGAAAAGAATGATGACGGCGGACTTCTCAATCTTACATATGAAAAGCTTGATAAAAAAGACCAGTATCCTGATACAGCACTTGAAAAGTACAGAAATATTGCAGGAACTTATGTTCTTGGAAATATAAACGGTGATACTCTTATTGATGCAAATGATGCAACAGAAGTTCTTGCAACATATTCAGCACTTTCAACAGGTCAGGAAAATCCATTATCTGAAGAAAACCAGAAAGCAGCTGATGTTAACGGTGACGGCAATATAGATGCAAGTGATGCTTCAACTCTTCTTGATTATTATGCTTACAGCTCAACAGGCGGTAAAAGTTCTTTTAAGAGATTTCAGGCTGAAAATGAATAATCTGTAAAACATAATCCCTCTTTATTATTATAAAGAGGGATTTTTTCAGTTAAATTCAATTGTATTTATAATAAAGTCAATTTCATCTGCATAATTGCTGTACTTTTCGGAATCAAACAGATTGTTTGCTATGATGTAGTTGTTTTCAAATGTAATAAATCTCCAGATGCCCGATTGTGTATATTCTGTTACATTCAGACCGCTTACTGTTTTAGAACGACTGCCGAGACTGTTTTGCAGTTGGATTGAGGAGTGCCAGCTTATATCAATTCCCATACTTTCGCCATTTGGAATAAATCTTATTCCCCAGTCGGTGAAGTCATTATCCTGTGGATATTCAATAACTTTATTGCTCCAGTTTTCAGGAACGAGCATAGAAAATGACATTCCGTTACATTCAAATTTCTGAAATTCATACTTTTTATCGGCTTTTTTTGTTACTTCAACAGAATAAGCGTCATAGGCATTTGAAATATATCCGTCATCGATAAGTCCGTTGTATGCTATTTCAACAACATCACCTATCTGAATATCTTTGATTTCAGAAGAATCAGTTACAGATACTTTCACTTTTTTCAGGTCTGTTTCATTTATCAGTATAGAATCGTTGTACACTTCATATACAACGCCATCAAGATAATATGCTTCTGTTGTTGTTTCTGTTGTCTGCTCTGTACTTGTGTTTTCTTTTGTTGTTTCAGAAATTTTGTCTGTAGAAATTACTGTTGTTTCTCCTGATGATGTTGATACTGCTGAATCTGTTGTTGTTTCCTCCTGTATTCCCGTAACAGTTGTTGTATCGTCTTGTCGTTTCTTTTTTGTGGAAACTTCTTCTGTTGTGGGTTGAGTAGCTGTTGCAACGCCTGCTTCTTCAGGAACATAGCTTATACTTTGTCCGCAACCTGTCAGGAGCAGAGCAAATGCCATAAAAGTACATATGATTTTCTTCACAAATTATCACTCCATAATTATACAAACTAATAATTTTAAATTTTGTATTCTGCTAAGTATCTATCTGAT